>CAYJFX010000176.1:0-2505 GCA_964369735.1 uncultured Treponemataceae bacterium | reverse complement strand
GGAAATGAATCAGGATATGGGCCAAATATGGAAAAGGCTGCTGCGTGGATAAAATCATACGACAAGGAAATGCTCGTACATTATGAAGGAAGTATTCATCAAATGGAAGGCTATAAAAATGATGTGTCAAATATTGATGTCTTTAGCCATATGTACGCTCCTACAGAAGACATAGATATAATAATGAATACCTTTTTGGGTAAACCCTTTATACAATGTGAGTTTGTGCATGCAATGGGAAATGGCCCTGGAGATATTGAAGACTACTTTGAGCAAATCTACAAGTATGATGCTTTTATAGGTGGCTTTGTGTGGGAGTGGTGTGACCATGCCATTTTTATGGGAAAAACAGTCGATGGCAAAGATAAGTATTTTTATGGTGGTGACTTTGGTGAGTTTCCTCATGACGGAAACTTTTGCATGGATGGCCTTGTGTATCCAAATAGACAGCCTCATACAGGCCTTCTTGAATGGAAAAACTGTGCCCGTCCTATGAGAGTTACTGCAATCAATGTAAAAAAAGGAAGGGTAAAAATAACTAATACACTCGACTTTTTAAACCTTGATGATTTGTATACGGCATACTATGCAGTAACAAAGGATGGAGTCGTCATTGAATCGGGTCAAATAGAAAACCTAGACGTTGCGCCAAGAAGTGAAAAAGAATTTGTACTTCCATATACAATACCTAATAGCGGGAATTGTTACCTTCGCATACTGTGCTATCAAAAATATGACACCGTTTTTGTTAGTGAAGGAGATGAAGTTGGCTTTGACGAAATTCTTTTAAGAAAAGAAGACCCAAAACCCTTTATCTGTACTAGCAAGACACCCATAAAAATGCTAGAAACCGATACAAGCTTTGTTCTCTCAAGTTCAAAGTTTACCTATACCTTTAATCGTCTCACCGGTATGTTTGATTCTCTTGTAAAAGATAATGAAAGTATTTTAGAAAAGCCAATGGATATAAACATTTGGAGGGCGCCAACTGATAACGATAGAGTTATTCGAGAAGACTGGGAGAAGGCAGGCTATGATAGAAAAACTCAAAAGGTGTACCAATCAAAAATAGTAAAAGAAGAAAATGGTATAAAAATAAAGACAACGATGAGTGTATCAGCAGTTTTTATACAACGAATACTGGATATAAAAGCAGTGTGGACAGTATTTAACGATGGGGCCATCCATGTGCACATGGATGTAGAAAGGAATATGGAACTTCCATTTTTGCCACGCTTTGGCCTCAGACTCTTTTTACCAAAAGAATTTGACAGCTGTGCTTATCTTGGATATGGTCCTAACGAAAGCTATGTGGATAAAAGAAGAAGCTCCTATTACGGTTTATTTTCAGATAGTATTACTAATATGCATGAAGATTATATAAAACCGCAAGAAAACGGAAGCCATAGGGGATGCTAAGAAGTAAAGATTATAAACAACAATTGGTTTACACTAAAGGCAGAAGCTAACGATTTTAGTTTTAATGCTTCTCCATACACGCAAGAAGAGCTTTCAAAAAAGGCACATAATTTTGAACTCATTGAAAGTCCCTATACAGTCCTATGCCTGGATAGCCACATGTCTGGAATTGGCTCTGGGAGCTGTGGGCCGCAATTAAAAGAAGTGTATCAAGCTAATGAAAAAAATTTTGTGCTTGATTTTTTAATGAGGTTTAAAAAACAATAATTAGCTCAAAGCAATATAACACTTTTTGTTAAACAACTGCGATACGGTGTAGCGCAGGAATGAATTTTGTGTAATTATTTTGCATTTTTTTCTTGACAGCCACCCCTCCATGCCCTACACTAATAATAGGAGCGGTTCTAAAAGTGAAATATTCTCAAATCGTGGCAATTTTAATTATTCTCTTTGCTTCTCTTTCTATGTACAATCAATCGCTCGACTTAGAAAAGGCCGACATGCAAGAAACAGAAACACTTTTGGATGTGTACTCTGTTCGCCTTGCAAATATAATAGATGGAACAATAAAAGTCACGGAGATACTTAAAGAGCTTATTGTTTTGCATAATGGAAACCCTCCTCTTGAAGATGTTGAACGGCTCAGCTCAGTGCTATTTGACGATGAAGTTCATATAAACTTAGGATATGCTCCCGATGGAGTGGTAGAATTCACTTACCCTTATGCTGGTAATGAAAGGGCTATAGGTCATCGTCTGCTAGAAGACCCCATCACACGATATGATTCACTGCGTGCAATGGAAACAAAACAAGCAACTCTATCAAAACCGTATGAATTGCGTCAGGGTGGCGCAGCAGCTGTTGTTAGGGACCCTGTGTTTGTTGAGCAAGATGGTGAAGAAGTTTTTTGGGGCTTTGTGGCCGTTTCAATGAAAACTTCAAAGGGGCTCAGCATACACTCTGATATAGACACATTAGAAAAACTTGATTACGGCTATCACCTATCATATTGCTATGATAATGAAAAAATTGATATTCTACAGTCAAGTGATTTCAGCGCTCAACGACCGAACATAGTTAATAGCT
>CAYJFX010000175.1:0-2522 GCA_964369735.1 uncultured Treponemataceae bacterium | reverse complement strand
ACCGCCTAGGTGGTAACGCTGTTGCTGATATTGTTGTATTTGGTCTTATTGCAGGAAAAAATGCAGCAGAATATGTAAACTAGTAAAAAGTACATATATTTTTTTGTAGTAAAACAGAGGTTGTCTTCTAAAAAGACAACCTCTGTTTTTATTCTTTAACTGACCCCATCATTATTCCACTGATAATGTATCGAGACATAAACGCATAGAAAACTAGAATAGGAATAATTGAAACAGCTATTCCAAGATAAATTCCACCGTACTCGGTTCTATAAATATCCCCACGTAATAATTGTACTAACATAGGTAGGGTATATTTTTTTGTATCTGATAAAAGTACAAACGGTGTCATAAAGTTATTCCACGAAGCAACAAATGAAAAAATTGCCTGTGTAGCTAAAGCTGGAGTAATTACAGGTAGTATAATTGTGTGAAAAGTTTTAAACTCCCCTGCACCATCAATTCTCGATGCTTCAATTAAATCTATAGATAGTACAGAAGCAAAATATTGTCGTAAAAATAATACCGTCCCCGCAGAAGCAATGGTAGGTACAATTAACGGAACATAACTATTCAAAAGCTTAAGTCGCGCCATAAATTGATAAAATCCAATAAATGAAAGAGATGCAGGAAGCATAATTACTACAAGTATAAGTCCCCATAAAAACTTTTTGCCTTTAAAATCGTATACATGTAAACCATATGCCGTCATTGACGAAAAATAGACACAAAAAACGGTTGCACCGATTGCAATTATGGCACTATTTGTAAATCCTTGAAAAATTTGAAAGCCTCTATTGGTTAAGTGCCCCCAATTATCAAGTGTTGCATTACTCGGAACAAGAGATAAGCCTAAGTTTATTTGTTCAGTAGTACGTGTAGCGTTGATTAGCATTACATACACAGGAACTACTGCTAATAATGCAAAAAATATCATTAGAATGTATAATAGTGTTCGATACGAACGTAAGTATTGTTTGTATTGCATAATGCTATCGCTCCTTCATAAGTTTATTGATTACCAATGCAAGTATGATAGTTATGATAAACATACCAATTGCAATTGTCGCAGCGTAGGCATAATCATTAGCACCTTGAAACGCTAAATTATATAAATAAACAGCTGTAGTTCTAATTGAATTATCTGGTGCACCCCTCATATCGGTTAATAAAAACGGTATTTCAAAGAGCTGCATTCCACCAATCATAGACGTTATTAAGATATACAGCATCATGGGGCGAAGTAATGGTAGTGTTACATAAAGGGTTGTTTGACGACTATTTGCACCATCAATTACTGCCGCTTCATATAAGGTGGGTGAAATACTAGTAATTCCAGCCATAAGCATAATAAGAGTATGACCACACCAAAGCCACCACTGAATAAATGAAACAATTCCTCTTGAAGCACCTACACTTCTAAAAAAGTTAAATGCTTCTTGTATAACTACACCATCTTCGCCTACTCTTGTAGACCATATATCTAAAACGCCATTTAAAAACTGATTTACCGGTCCGTTTGGAAAACCAAATAAACTTCTATACAAAATGGCAACAGAAGCCGCTGTTAAAAGGTTAGGCATATAAAATAGTGCACGAAATAAACCTTTTCCTTTTAGGTTTAGTCTCACATCTGAAAACCAAATGGCAAACAAAAATGCAATGCCAAGCTGAGGAATAAAGTTCATTCCCCACATAATAAAGGTGTTCCCTACGGCACCCCAAAAGTATTCATCGCCGATTAATCGCTGGAAGTTTTTAAACCCAATAATAGAAAAATCAGAGCGCAACCCTTTTAGGTCACTAAATGATAAAATAAAAGTATATAATGTTGGCCATAAATGAAAGGCTGCGTATACTAATATGAACGGCAGCACAAATAGGTAGCCATAATTATTTATTCTTTGTTGTATTCCACTTTGCTTTTTCACAAACCCTCCTATTTAAAACCCAGCTAAGGGTTTAATACACAGAAAAGTCGCGATGAGTGAACATCGCGACTTCTAGTAATTTAATTATGATTCAATTCCTAATGTAGAAGTAACTTGTGATTTAAAATCTTCCAATGCTTCTTCTTTTGTTTTTTCACCATTTTGATATGATATAACTGCTTCATTAAAGATTTGTTCAATAGCTTGGTCTGTACCTTGTGTTAATTTTCCATCAACATCATCGGCCATTTCTACGAATGCTGCATAGTGATTTTGTCCACCTAAGAATGGTTCTGCAAAGTCATCTTTAATTTTTGATGTAACATTTGTATTTGATACAACATCTCCAGAAGCTAAAGCATATGTTTCTAGGTATGTATCGTCTGTTGCAAGATATTTAATGTATTCTTTTGCAAGGTCGGCTTGCTTTGTGTCTTTCCATGCTGCAATCCATGTTCCACCCCATCGGTAAGGTGCAGGACCTGGAATCATTGCCCAGTCGCCTGATGTATCAGGTGCATTTGTTTTTAATACATAGTGTAGACCCCATGTAGGAAGGAAGTAAGAAAATACTTCTACAGGATTTCCTTG
>CAYJFX010000174.1:0-2568 GCA_964369735.1 uncultured Treponemataceae bacterium | reverse complement strand
CCTAGCATTAAAGTTTGAAGATATGCGCTACGCCGGTTATGAAGAAGGAGTTGAAAAAGGGATAGAACAAGGTGCGCACGCGGCTAAGCTCGAAGTTGCAAAGGCATCGTTATTAGAGGGCCTTGATATTTCAACTATTGTAAAACTCACAGGCCTCACTGAAAAAGAAATTAAATCAAATTCATAGATGCGAACATGTAACACTTCTACCTTGTCTTTTTACGTAAATTTCTTTATACTCTAATCTAAGGTAGGTACGTACATATGGTTTTAGCTATAGTTTCCCTTGTTGGTGGTTTAATTCTCCTTGTGTGGAGTGCTGATAAATTTGTTGATGGAGCTTGTGGTGTTGCGAAGCACTTCGGGATGTCGCCTCTTTTAATTGGGATGGTAATTGTCGGCTTTGGTACCTCTGCCCCTGAGATGGTTGTATCGGCTTTTTCTGCAGTCGAAGGCAATCCTGGTATTGCTCTTGGAAATGCTTATGGCTCAAATATTACGAACATTGCTCTTATTTTGGGACTTACTGCCCTATTAAAACCAATTACGGTTCAATCTACTGTTTTAAAAAAAGAATTACCACTATTAGCACTTGTAACCATTTTAGCAGCAGCTCTTGTATACGATGGAGATGTTACTCGCTTAGACGCCATTATTTTCCTTGTTGTCTTTGCCATAATTATGGCATGGACAATTTATCAAGGCTTACATACTAAAAACGATACATTGGGTGAAGATTTTTCTGAGGAAGAAGAAAAAATAGCAATACCCATAAAAAAGGCTTGGTTTTGGCTTTTAGTAGGACTTGGAGTACTTGTTGGTAGTTCTCGCCTTGTTGTGTCTGGTGCGGTGACAATTGCTACCGCCCTTGGAGTAAGTGATTTAATTATTGGACTCACCATTGTTGCTATTGGAACCTCTTTGCCTGAGCTTGCTTCATCACTTGCAGCTATTAAAAAAGGCGAACACGACATTGCACTTGGAAACGTGTTGGGATCCAACCTTTTTAATACCTTAGCTGTTGTTGGTATTGCAGGAAGTATTAGCCCAATGGAAGTAGGCCCGGAGCTCTTTTCACGTGATATTGCCATTATGGGGGCTCTTACATTATCGCTCTTTTTATTTGGATTTGCCTTTAATAAAAATAGGCCTGGCAGAATAAATAGGGTTGAGGGAGCTTTTTTACTATTAGTTTACATCGCGTATATTGGCTATTTAGTGTACACAAGCTTTTAAAAAATATTGCAAATTACACCTTTGTGCAGTTTTTAATGTTTGCTTTTTGTAGTATCCACGTGATAGTGTCTTTTATTGTATCTTGAATATTACGTGGGCGAAACCCTAATTCAGATGTGGCTTTGTCATGCGAAAAAAAGTACCTTGCTTTTAATGTGTGTAGCGAATATTGTGTAAAAAGAGGTCTTTTTTTTAGTAATCGTGCGCCACACTCAAAAAAAGGTGCAAGGAATTCTGCAAACCACATAGGCAAAGAAGGTAGGCGCCTGCTTTTTTTTATGTTTTGCACAATTTTTAAAAGTTCTGCAACTTTGTAATACCGGTTTGATAATATATAACACTCTCCACTTTTTCCTTTTTCAAGGGCAAGAATACAGCCCTTTGCAACATCTCTTACATCAACAAAATCATAGCCGCCATTTACACAGGCCAGTAGTTTGCCAGAAATAAAATCAGAAATCATTTGTACAAGAAAGTTGTTATTGCTGTCATCATTAGGCCCTATTATTCCTGAAGGATGAACAATAACTGCGTCCAAACCGGCCTTACTTGCCTCCAGTACAATCTGTGAAGCTTCGGCCTTTGTTTTAGCATAAGTACCTATAACTGCTTCACTTGAAAACTCATTAACTTCATCAATAATTTCTAATGCCTCTTTTTCGGGAATTGCGTGAACCGAACTTACATGAATAAGCCTTTTTACGGAATGCTTTATACATAATTCAATTATATTTTTTGTTCCGAGAACATTTACCGCTTTTAAAAGTGGCGATGTTTTTTCACAAATATCTATAATGCCTGCCGTATGAATGACATACAAATTTTTTTTTGAAAGAAATAAAGGTTCTAGTGTGTTTTTATTTCTTATGTCGCCAGAGTAATATTTTACACCTGCAATGCTTTCAAACTGTTCATTTTGGAGAATAAGGCCTCGTACATGTTTTCCTGCCTCACATAAAAGTTTGACAATGGTTTTTCCCAAGTGCCCATTAGCACCAGTGACTATGTATAAATCATTTTTCATACTTAACCCCCTTTAATAGTTAAGTGTTTGTTTTTGCTCATTTGTAACTATAATATGAGCTCTCTGAGTTGTCAATACACAATATTTTTTTATATGGTTGATGTTGTACATAAAGGGCAAAATTTGATTAAATGTTTAATAGGTGATAATATCACTACCACTGTGTAAGAATGTACGTTGACCAGTGAGCTAAAGGCCTGTATAGTTAATTCAGTTAGAAACTACTAACGTTTCATTTTGAAAAGGAGATAAGAAAAATGGAAGATGCAAATGTAAACAGAATGCCGTTAATTGGAGATGATGCTCCA
>CAYJFX010000173.1:1427-2604 GCA_964369735.1 uncultured Treponemataceae bacterium | reverse complement strand
AATAACTTTTAAAAATAATAAAATGAAAGAATGGCTTTTTAAAATAGATTTAAAGAACATTATTTTAGAAACAGATTGTCCTTATTTAACTCCAGAACCATTTAGAGGTAAACAAAACAGTCCAGCAAACATAAAATATATTGGAGAATTTATTGCTAAATTATATAATTTACCAGAATCTACCATAGCAAAAGTTACCAGTGAAAATGTACATAGAATTTTTGACAAAATTTTATAAACGTGATAATATTTATGTGTACATTTGAGGTGAAAATGTAAATGAAATTATGTAATAAAATTATTAAAACTATGATTGTGATAGCTATTGTAATAGCTGTTTCTACTAGCTCTACTAGATATATAACTACACTTGAAAATACTAATATTAATAAAACTGTAAATTTATCAACAATGGCTATGCAAATAACATATAATGAGGATGCTAAAATATACACTCCACTTTCTTCTTTTGGAGGAGAATTAACAGGATATGTATATAATTGTCCACTTTGTACTGGTAGACTTGCTTGTATGAGTTCATTAGATTTATCAGGTGGTAGAACTACATATGAAGATGCAATATATGGAGAAGTAAGAATAGTAGCCTCTTCTAGTAATTTACCTTGTGGATCTATAATAACATTTGATTCTAATAGAATAGATGAAGATACTGTATTTGCTATTGTTCTTGATAGGGGAGTATTAGGTACAGATTTAGATTTATTGGTGGAATCTTTGGATGAAGCAATATCTACTGTAGGAAGATCTAGTATTAACTATGATGTTCTTAGAACTGGATGGGGAGCATAATATGAAAGCTAAAAAACATTTTGGTCAAAATTTTTTAATAGATGAAACTGTATTAGATAATATATCTAATGCAGTTTTTGCTAATGAAAAAGATTTAATTATAGAAATAGGACCAGGAAGAGGAGCGCTTACTAAAAGATTAATTCAAAAAGGTTGTAACGTGTTAGCATATGAAATAGATACAGATTTAAAACCTTTTTTAAATAAACTTGAGTCTAGTAAATTTAAAGTTATATATAAGGATATACTAAAGTCTAATATAATTGACGACATACAAAATATTAAATATGAAAATTTATATATAGTAGGTAACTTGCCTTATTATATTACTACTCCAATTTTAGAACATCTTACTAAACAAAATATA
>CAYJFX010000173.1:0-1417 GCA_964369735.1 uncultured Treponemataceae bacterium | reverse complement strand
ATTCATTAGTAATAATGGTACAAAAAGAAGTTGCTGATAGATTTTGTGCTAAACCTAGAACAAAAAATTATGGATATTTTACGTTATATCTTAAGTATTATTTTAACTCTGAAAAATTATTTGAAGTTGGTAATAATTCATTTGATCCAGCTCCTAAAGTAAAAAGTGCAGTTGCTAGGTTCATTCCAATTGAAAAAAATAATAACATTAACAGTGATAAATATTTTGAATTTTTAAAAGAATGTTTTAAAGAAAAAAGAAAAACTTTGAAAAACAACTTAAAAAACTATGATTTTTCTATAATAAAAGGAATTCTAAATGATAATAATTTACCTGAAACTGTTAGGTCTGAAGAGTTATCGGAGGAAGTTTTTTTTGAATTATTTAATAAACTTTATGGTGTACATCGATAAAAGTTGGTGTTATAATATATAACAATTTAGAAGGAAAATATGACTTATAGAGAAGGGAAAACATTTTTAGAAAATTTGATTAATAGAGATCCACTTGTTTTAACTGAACAAACAATTAGTTTATATGATCTTTTAACTATTATAGAAAGGGATTTTGCTCACTATAATTTGTATAACAAATATTTTGAAATAAAAAAAGAATTTAATAAAAATAAATATAAAGAATTCCTATAGACTTAGTTACTATACCAAATGCTTATGTAAGAAAAATAATGAAGTAGTAGTACTTCTTTTTTTATGTCACAAATAAGCCTAACACATAAAAACATAATGTGATGTATATGGGAATAAAAAAATAGTTTTTTTTGTAAATATTGAAAAAATTATAATATTGAGTTATACTTATAATAGAGGAAATATATGAAATTAATTGTGAGTATAGTAATTACTATGTGTATAATTTTTATGAGTATAGGGTATTCAGCGCTAAATTCTGATCTTACTATAAGTGGTGAAGCTACAGTTAAAGGTTCTCCGAATATCAAAATAACTAATATTGCTATATTATCTATTGAAAATGGAGGATTTTCTACTTATAATCCAACTTATACAAATATAACAAGCAATATAGGTATTACTCTTCCAAATGAACTTTCAAGTATAACATTAGTAGTAGAAGTTACAAATGAAACCACAAATTATTATCATTTAGATAAAGTATTAGAAAACATAAATAATAATTCTAATATTAAATATGAAATAAAGAATAAAGAATTAATATATTTTCATCCAAAAAGTGTAACTGAAATAGAAATAACATTTTCTTATGATGTGTTCAGTACTACTAATCAAAGCATTGATTTAAATTTAAATTATATTTTTGAAAAAATAACATATAAAAATTTAGAGTATATTACATATTCTGGATTTCAATATATTAATACAGGATTATTTAATACAGGTGATTATGTTTTTGAATTAGAATTTAATCAAACTGCTTATAA
>CAYJFX010000172.1:0-2607 GCA_964369735.1 uncultured Treponemataceae bacterium | reverse complement strand
GCAAAATCGATCATCTCAACATTAATTTTAATGTCTGGATTTTCAGCCATAAATTTTTCAGCAAGTTCTTCTTCATAAACTCCTGATCCGCTGTCTGAGTTAAATGTTGGGAATGCCCACCAAGTAATTACAGTTTTTCCCTCATCACTTGAACCGCCAGCAAAACCCATTGCCACTGCAACAACCAATAATGCTGCAATAAGTGCAATTTTTTTCATAAATCTTTCCTCCAAAAAAGTATTCTGTAGTTTGTACTACAAACTAATAACTATATTATAAGCCCACATTTTAAATCTGTCAACAAAAAAATTAAAAAAAGTTAATTTGGTTATGAGGATTACTTATTTGACTCAATTTTAAATTCATATGAAAAATGATATTGCATAATTGAATAAAAGTCATCAAAGCTTTTTCCTTTGAGTGCATCTACAATTTTTTTATGCTTTTCATATGTTTTTATGTGATCTTTTTTCCACTTATCGTGATAGTATTTTTCACAATTCCATGTAGCATCGACAAATGCAACGAGTACATCATTTTTTACATTTTTATATAAAGTTCTATGAAACTCAGAGTCAATTGCATAAAGCTCTACACTATCAGATTCATTTTTCATTTTTTCGAGGCATTCTTCAAGCTTTTCTATTTGGGACGCTGTAATTGTTTCAAAGCATTTTTGAGAAAAACCCATTTCTAAAACTTTTCTTACCTCTTGCGTTTGAGTAATTAAGTCTACACCATCTGCTATGAGATTGAGGAAAATTACACTCGATAAAATATTAGAATTAAAACCATTGAGCGTCATACCAACGCCTGGCTTCGAAGATACAACCCCAATAATTTCGAGTGTTTTTAATGCTTCTCGTAAAACATTTCTTGACACTCCCAATTTTTCTGACATTTCCATTTCTGTTGGAAGT
The DNA here is from genome assembly GCA_964369735.1 of uncultured Treponemataceae bacterium. GTDB lineage: Bacteria > Spirochaetota > Spirochaetia > Treponematales > Treponemataceae > CAYJFX01. Next base: position 1,687 of record CAYJFX010000172.1, on the reverse strand, counting down.
TTATCGCCAGGTTTAAAATTGTATCTAACTATGTAATTTTTTATTTCTTCATAGACTTGGAGATAGAGTTTTTTCGATTTAAGATTTTTCATTTTTTTATCTTTATCCTACATACTATTATGTCTGATAAAGATAAAAATGTCAAATTTATTTTATAAAAAGAGCCTAGAAAAGGCGTTTTGAGAATTATTACTTGGTGTTTATTTCGATATTTCGTGTAAAATACATTGCTACTACAACGGCAAAAAATAATCCAATTGTTCCAAAAAGGAGCGCAAAGTCTGTTAACTGTAATATTCCAAACAAAAATGCGTATACAACAATCTCGACAACAGCAATAATAATTCCAAGGTTTACAGTCTTTGTTATTGCCCAAATGTATAGCGCCGTTGCAGCAATTACTGCAAAAGAACTTATTACATAGCTAGCATTAAAACTCATATGCTCAGAAATAGAAAGAAGCAACATATAAAATATAATATTAGTTAAACCAATGAGGGCATATTGAACCACATGTATTTTTTTCTTTGTTAAAAGTTCACATAAAAATAAAGCAAAAAATGGAATAAAAATAAAAAGCATTGCATATTTTATACTTCTTTCAGTTTTTGCATAATTGTCATTAGAAAGCAAAAGGTTTGTATTTATTGTATCACTTCTTTCGATATACTTTGCATCAAGGTCCTCTAAAAATCTTATTCCATATAAAGGGGTATTAAAACTTGCAATTTCCCAAGTAGCAGAAAAACCACTGTCAGTAATACTTCTTTCTACAGGTAACCAGCTACCAGTAAATCCCACATCATTCCAATTTGAACTAAGTGTTATAGTATTGTCGCTAGCCATTGGCAAGACATGTATTGCGCTACCACCTTGAATACTCATGTCTATTGAGAGCGAAAACCCATCTCTAATTGAGTTTTCATCAATTGAATACGCGAATGCATTTGAAAAAAGACCAATGTATGAAAAAGAAGTAGTTTCAACAACTTCAAGAGTTTGTTCATTCATGTGCACTACTGGCAATTGCTTTAGATTTTTTCTATCCCCTGTAGCTACTATAAGAATGGCATCGTCCCATGAAACAGTTTCAAAGTGCACCTTAGAATCAAGCTCATATTCCGAAAAATCTGCAATAATTTTCATATCCGAATAAAACACAGGTGTTTTAAAAATTCCTCGGCTAAGCATTTCTGTTTCAAGGTTTGAAGTTACAGCATAGTCTCTTGGCATAATAAGTGCATAATCGTTTTTTCTCACCCGTTCGCTAATAGTTGTGTTGCCTGTAACGGTGTTCACTGTTTCGTAGTAATAATAAGGTATTGCAATCATAACACCATTAAAAGAAAACTCTCCACCAATAGGTTGAATAATTGATCTTTGTGCTTCTGCTTGATAACTTTGCCTATCAAAAATTACACCTCGCACTAATGACATAGGTATTAATAAAAGTAGGCCTATGATAAATATTAAAAGAATTTTAAAACCGAGAGTTTCGGTAAAAGGTTGCTTGATTTCTGTGTTTTTCATGAGGAATAGTATCATAGACAAGGACTTTATTCAATGCTTGTTTTTTTAATTAAATTTCACTATAATAGTACTATGGCAGAATCAGATAAACTCATTATAAAGGGTGCTCGCGAGCACAACTTAAAAAATATAGATGTAGAGCTTCCAAGAAATAAAC
>CAYJFX010000171.1:0-2643 GCA_964369735.1 uncultured Treponemataceae bacterium | reverse complement strand
GTAACTTCTAATCTATCAAAAGTTAATAATTTATCTCTATAGTGTTCATATTGCTGTTGTCTTGCTTTAATTTCAGCAGGCAGACCATTTGATATATTATTACAGAGAGTGTCGAAGCGGTCGAGAATATCAACAATGCGTTGTTGCTCGGCGATGGGTGGGATTGAAAACAATAGATTTCCTAATGCCTCACCACTTACATGTGGAACACCTGCACCACGTTTCATTGAATTTAGTTCATTTTCTCGATTTTTCAAAATATAAAATAGAAACTTTGATATAACTAGCTCTGGGTTTGCCTTATATCCAAAACAATCTGTTATAAATATAGGTTCATCCCAATATGAAACAAAACCAGCAGAAGCACCACTCCTAGAAACAACTACAATTTCACCATCATGGTTTGATTTATCAATGAAGTAGGCAGGTTCCTGTCCTCCGAGGATTACAGGAATATTTCCTACTTTTGTGGATTTTTTTGTAATATATTCACCTCTAAACGCCTGTGAAAATTGTGACAGCTTCATTTTGGGTACACTGGTGTCAAAGTGTAGTATTCGACTACGGTAATGCTCATACTGTTTCTTCCGTGCTGTGAGCTCTGCTGTGAGCTCTGCTGTGAGCTCTGTAAAATTATCCAAAATTCTGACGATTTCTTCTTGAACTGCCAGAGGTGGGAGAGGGATTTGCAAGTTTTCAAATTTACCTTTTGTCAAACCAAATCTTGTTAAACCAGTAGCTTTTTTTAGTATTTGTTTACGCATGCTTTCGGCTTCAAAACAATATCTAATAAAGCAACTGGTCGTATAATTAAAATTTAACGGTCTTAGACGCATTATATGGTAACTATAACAACAATTAGGAATATCTTCATATATAACAGAAGCAATTCCAATTTCATCAATTTTTTCTGAAGACGGTGTAATAAAAACATCACCACGTTTTACATCACAAGTAGCAATCTTGGTTTTATTTGCTGAGACTTTCATACTTGGTATAGATGCGGTAATGTGATTATTTTTGAATATATCCATGTAATTTAAGAGAAGAACCTCATCTTCTTCGGCGTTTATTTTTTTATCAACACCTGTATTACTAAATACTACAATTTTATGTAGCGGTACATACTCCACCCCATCAGGGCAAAGTTCTTTTATAAGGTCGTCTAGTTTACTCATTTTCTTGCCCCTTTCCAAGTAGTTTTTTTGTCATCTTATTAAAGTCTGAATCTATCTTTTGAGTTTTATTAAACTCTTTATATTCTTGTGTCACTTTTTCATCTGCTTGCTTTTTTGATATTTTGCCCTTTCCTTCTAAAATTTCAAATTTTCTAAAGGTCAAAAACTCATTGATACTATTTGCAAATTCTGTCATAGTAAAAGTGTTTTCGTCTTCAATTAAATCTTCTACATAGTCAAAATATCCTGATACAGCTCTTTCTAATTTTTTTATTTCTTTTTCACTTAAATAATTCTTTGCTATCATTGCATCTGATTTTAATATTCTACCATCAGGTGCGTTTTTCCAAGTTGTAAGGCCCATATGCTCAGTGTTTTTATCAGCTTTTTCAAATCTTATTTCAGCCCCTGTTTTTCCTGTTATAGCAAAATGGAATTTATTTTGCACCATTGCGTAAAAATCTTTTGTAACCTCTGACTTAACATCATAGTCAATACTACATTCTGCAAAAACATCAGTTACCTGCTCCCAAATTCTTCGCTCACTTGCACGAATAGAGCGAACTGTTTCTAAAAGTTCTCTAAAGTAATCTTTGCCAAAAAGGGTTTTGCCTTGTTTTAGTCTTTCATCATCAACAATAAACCCTTTTGTCATATACTCTTTCAAAACAGAAGTTGCCCAAATTCTAAACTGTGTGGCACGACCAGAATTCACCCTATAACCCACTGATATAATAGCATCAAGGTTATAGAAATCCATTATACGTTTAACTTCTCTGCTCCCTTCGATTTGAACTATTTCCATTTTGGAAACAGTTGAATCAGAAGAAAGTTCACCTTCATCAAAAATGTTTTGTAAATGTTTGCTTATAGCCGGTGTTCCTACACCAAAAAGCTCTGACATCGCCTTTTGTGTAAGCCAAATTGTTTCATCTTTTACAAGAGCGTTGACAGATACACCTTCATTTGCAGTATGATATATCAAAAAATTAAATTTATTGTTCATATATATTTCCTTTAATTAAACTCGCTTTCTTCTTTTCTGTTAGCTGATTTCATCAGTTTAAACTATCCGATATTTTCAGGGGGTTGCTCTCTTTTTTTCAAATTAACAAGTTTCCAACAAGTAATTTGTTAAGACAGAATGCAATTTTACAAATAAATTTTTATCCTTTTCTACCTTTTACCACTGCTACCGCTATACTTCCAACTGCTGCCACAACAGCTAAAGCACCTTTACCAAATTTATTTATATTTTCTGCATGCTTATTTCTACATGCCTCACAGTACTTGTGCTTATAGTCATTTGGCAGTGATCTTTTGCATTTTTTATTTTTACATTTCTTTTCCATACTCTTCTCCTTCTATGTAGTTCACTTCCTTATTACAAGGCAATGCTTGAATCTCTCCTACTATTTTAGGCAAAGTTTGCGACCAATAACTTTTAGGTGATGGGTCTATTAAA
>CAYJFX010000170.1:0-2667 GCA_964369735.1 uncultured Treponemataceae bacterium | reverse complement strand
CGAACTAGGTAAATCTATAAAAAAATATGTAGAGCCTTTTATCGGTGGTGGTGCTGTTCTTTTTGATATTCTTTCAAAGTATAAACTTGAAGAAATTTATATAAATGACATAAATCTAGACCTAATTAATCTTTATGACACAATAAAGAATAATCTTACCCCTTTACTATTTTTACTTTCTAACTATCAAGATGAATATATTCCTCTTTCAACTGAAGAACGAAAGTCATATTACACAAAACGCAGAGAAGAATTCAATAAGATTAAACTTATTCCTAATTCATATAATGCCGAAAAAGCCGCTCTTTTTATTTTCTTGAATAAAACTTGCTTCAATGGGCTTTATAGAGTGAATAAAAGTGGCTTATATAATGTTCCAATGGGTGACTACAAAAACCCTTGCATTTGCGACTCTGACAATCTTTTAAAGGTTTGTGATGCTTTGCAAAATGTAAAAATGCTTTGCGGCTCATATTTGGAACTAGAACAGTTTATTGATGAAAACACTTTTGTTTATATTGATCCTCCTTATCGCCCCCTTAACACAACTTCAAATTTTACTTCATATACTGAATTTGAGTTCAACGATAAAGAACAAATAGAGCTTGCGAAGCTTGCTTCACGAATAAAAGCTAAAAATGCTAAAGTCTTGCTCAGTAATTCAGACCCTAAAAATGTTAATGCTGATGATAATTTTTTTGAAGAAATTTATAGCGAATTTGAAATAATTAGAGTAAGTGCAACAAGAATGATAAATTCCAAAGCTTCATCTCGTGGAAAAATCACAGAACTTTTAATTTCTAATATATAACTTTTAAGGATACGGTATGTCACGAGATTTTATAACATGGCTTGGAACGTTCAGAGACAGTATTTCTGACTACTCTTATTATGTTGATTTTGAAAAAGTTTATGAAAATGTAGACAAAATCAAAGTTGAATTAAATATACTAAATTCATTAATTGCCTCAAATAACATTCAAGAAGATTTTATTAATCTTGTTGCAAAGTACCCAGAAATACAAAAGTGTATTCCAATATTACTTGCTGTCCGCTATAATGAAATTTATGCTATTGATGCAGATGGTGAGTTTTTATATAACTTCAAAAAACCAAATTATACAATCGAACAATATTGCATTTTCATGAGAAAAACTGGTTTATTTAACCTTCTTGAAAAACATATTATCAATAACCTTGTTGACTATGTTACAGGAGTTGAAACAGGGCTTGACTCAAATGGCAGAAAGAATAGAGGTGGCAAAAGTATGGAAAACCTTTTAGAAGGTTTCATACAAAAAGCAGGTTTTATTAAAGGGCAAACTTACTTTAAAGAGATGAAAACGCATGACATTGAAGAAAATTTTAGTGTAGACCTTTCTGCTGTTTCTCACTCTGGTGAAACTGTGAAAAAGTTCGATTTTGTCTTTTGTAAAAACAATATTGTTTATGCTGTAGAAACAAACTTCTATACAGGCGGTGGTTCAAAACTTAACGAAGTTGCTCGCAGCTATAAAACTATTGCACTTGAAGCTAAAAATATTTCTAACTTTGAATTTGTTTGGGTTACAGATGGTAAAAAAGGTTGGGAAACAGCACGCAACAACTTAAAAGAAACTTTTGATGTTATGGTACATGTTTATAATATCAGAGACTTAGAAAATGGTATTTTAACCAAAATATAAGAGGGAAACATGGCTATACCTGACTTTCAAACAATAATGCTACCTATTCTTAAACTACTTGCAGATGAGAATGAGCATAGTTTATCTGACATAATAACACATTTAGAAACACTTTTTAAACTTACTGAAGCTGAAAAAGAGCAGAGAGTTCCTAGTGGTCAACAAAGAATTATTTACAATAGAGCAACATGGGCAAATACATATTTAAAGACGGCTTTGCTAATTGAAACAATCAAGAGAGGCTACTATAAAATTACTCCATTGGGGCTTGAGTTGTTGAGTAAAAAACCACAATCAATAACTAAAAAATTTCTCTATGATGAATACCCAAAAAACTCTGCGCTTTCAGCTAAAAAGAAAGATGAAAGTACACCGACACTACTTGGCGGAAATAGTGGAGAAATAATAAACGAACAGTCACCAGAGGAAGCGATTGATGCTATTTATGAAAACATAAAAGCAAAGCTTTCGTCTGAACTATTAGAATTGATTTTAAATAATTCTCCAGCCTTTTTTGAAAAACTCGTAGTTGATCTAATTGTTAAAATGGGGTATGGAGGCAATAGAAAAGAAGCAGGTCAAGCTGTAGGAAAAACAAATGATGAAGGGATTGACGGTGTAATCAATGAAGATCGATTAGGTCTTGATAATATTTATATTCAAGCAAAGCGTTGGAATAAAGATAATACCGTTGGAAGAACTGCAATTCAAGGATTTGTCGGTGCTTTAAGTGGCAAACAAGCATCAAAAGGAATTTTTATAACAACGTCTTCTTTCACAAAAAATGCAAAAGAATATGTGAAAACAATAAGAGAAAAAGTAATTCTCATTGATGGTGCTGAACTTGCTGAATATATGATAGAATATAACGTAGGAGTAACGGCATACGATACCTACACAATTAAGCAAGTAGATTCTGACTATTTTGCAGAAGTGTAAAATAAATGAGGAGGATAAAATAATGATTTGTCAAAAAGAACAT
>CAYJFX010000169.1:0-2669 GCA_964369735.1 uncultured Treponemataceae bacterium | reverse complement strand
CCCAGTGCACATGAGCTTGCAAACGATAGTATTTATCGGCGGGTAGCAAAGTTTATGCTCATTATAGGTGTAAAAGAAGCTGCAAATATTTTACCGCATTTACCACCTGACCAAGTTGAAAAGATTATTCCAGAAATTGCATCTATTAGAAGTGTTACGCCTGATGAAGCTACCATGATTTTAGCAGAGTTTCACTCGCTCGTTGAAAAAACTAAAAGCACAGGTGGTGTTGATACCGCACGTGAAATACTTGAAAAAGCCTTTGGAAAAGATAAGGCTAGTGCAATGATTGAAAAGTCTGTCCCATATCCAGAGGGGGTTCCCTTTGAGTATCTACAGGACATTGATGCTGAAAAGCTTTATTTTATTCTAAAAGATGAAGCGCCTCCAGTACAAACGCTCGTCCTTTCAAGGGTTAAACCTCCCACAGCTGCGGCTTTTATCAATCGCTTAGATGATGAGCATAAAAAAGACATTGTTTTACGCCTTGCAAAAATGAGTGCAATGTCACCCGACATTATAAAACGTGTAGATAGGGCAATGTTTGAAAAAGTGCAATCAATAGAAACAGGAAATGTAGATACAATTGATGGCCGTGGTGCTTTAGCAGAAATACTAAAGAAGATGGATGCAGGTTCAGAAAAGGATATTCTTTTAACACTTACTGAAACAGATCCTGACTTGGGCGATGATATTCGAGAACGTTTGTTTACTATGGAAGATATTATAAATGCAGATGATAGGTTTATCCAAGAAACACTTCGTGTTATGAGTGAGCTTGATATTGCTTTTTTAATAGCAGGTAAAGAAGATGCCTTTAGAAATAAAATATTAGAAAATGTTTCAAAAGGTAGGGGAGACGTTATACTGGAAGAAGAAACCCTTGCTAAACCTATGAAAAAACGAGATATAGACGAGATTACAAACGCCTTTTTTACAAAGCTACGACATGCTTGGGAAGACGGAAAGCTCTACATAAAAGGACGTGATGACGAATATGTATAAACAGTGGGAACTACTCAAAAAAGAAGAATTACCTGCCTATAAAGCAGTTGGATTACAATATAAACATACAAAAACTCATTTAGAAGTGTTTCATCTTTTAAACGATGATGAAGAAAACTTATTTGCATTTGCTTTTAAAACATTAAGCGAAAGCTCAAATGGGGCTGCTCATATATTGGAACACTCAGTATTGTGTGGGTCAAAAAATTATCCACTAAAAGACCCTTTTATGCAATTGAATAGTCAAAGTGTAAAAACATTTTTAAACGCTATGACTTTCCCCGATAAAACGGTATATCCTGCAAGTTCTATGGTAGAAGCAGATTATTTTAATCTTATGTCAGTCTATGGAGATGCAGTGTTTTTTCCATTATTAGACGAACAAATATTTTCGCAAGAAGCACATCGCTTTGAACTTGACGATGATGGAAACTTAGGTGTGCAAGGTGTTGTATATAATGAAATGAAGGGTTCATATTCTAGCTTTGAAAGCGTTGTTGGAGACCATTTTTTACATGCAATGCTCGACGGCACTTCGTATCAGTGGGATTCTGGCGGCGACCCTTCTGTAATTCCAAACCTTACTCACGAAGAATTAAAAGCATATCATGCAAAATATTACAGCCCCTCTAACTGTAAAGTATTTTTATGCGGAAATATTCCTACCGAAAAACAGCTCGACTTTATTGAAGAAAAATTTTTGCAAGATTTTACTAATGTAGAAAAAACGGTATTGCATGAAACCGAATTAAAACTATTTGACTCACCAAAAGATAAAATAGTGCTAGCCCCTTCTAGCAAGGAAGAAAAGGGCTGTACGGTTTTATTAAACTGGGTGCTTGGTAAAACAAGCGACATAGAACTTTTTATGGAAGCGGTAATTATTGCAGAAATATTACTTGGTCATGATGGCTCTCCATTGAATCATGCGCTCGTTGAATCTAAACTTGGTGAAGACATTTCTCCAAACACTGGAATGGAAGGAGAGTTAAAATACCTTCTTTTTAGTGTTGGTATGCGTGGTGTAAAAGAAGAAAATGCCCAAAAATTAAAGGATTGTATATTAGGCGTTCTTAGAGATTTAGCCGAAAACGGTATACCACAAGAAAATGTAGAATCTGCTATTATGACTGTAGATTTTTCACACAGAGAAGTAAAGCGTTCTCATGGTCCGTGGTCGCTTGTGCTTATGAGGCGAGTACTTCGCGGTTGGTTAAATGGCACCGACCCTTTTACGCCACTTGGCACAAGGGAAGTATTTGCATCAATAAAAGAAAAAATTGCCAACTGTAAAGATGGAAGTTATCTAAAAGGATTAATGAAAAAGTTCTTTTTAGACAATAATCATCAACTACTATTAACGGCTATTCCAAGTGAGAAGTACGATAACGAGGTGAGCCAAAAGTACGAAAATCTTATAACGTCTTGCCCTTTCACAAAAGAAGAATTGGTGCAAAAGCAAGAAGCGTTGCAAGCTTTTCAGCTTGATAGCGATAATGAAGAAAAGAGAGCCCTTATTCCTCATTTAAAACCGAGCGCATTTTCTTCAACCATTGATAGAATTGCAACAGAGCAAACAGCCATTGCAGGTATTCCGCTCTTTATTCACAATGAAGCGGTAAACGGCATTGCCTATGTTGATGTAGGACTTCCTGTAGATGGCT
>CAYJFX010000168.1:0-2670 GCA_964369735.1 uncultured Treponemataceae bacterium | reverse complement strand
TAAAATTAGACGGAAGCTTTATTCAACAAATTGTACAGCCAAGCTACGACACAATAGCATTTCACACCTATAAAAATACTTCCTGCGCCGTTTTTGTGTGCCTTGCGGCAGGTGCTTGTCGTATCCATGAAACAAGACGAAAAATACCTAAAAATGACAAACCACTTCGCTTTATGGAGTTCTTAAAGTCTCGCGTTAAAGGCTGTAAGATAGAAAGTTGTGAGCAACTTAATAGCGATAGAATTATACAATTTGTGCTTAAAACAGAAAGCGAAAAACTTTTTATGTTTATTCGTCTTTGGACAGGCTCTGCAAATATTATCGTTACCGATATAGATATGAAAATACTCGATGTGTTTTACCGCCGCCCTAAAAGAGGTGAGGTAACTGGCGGAACATTTGTGCTTCCAGAATCAATTGAAAAAAAGAGTGATAAAGTTTTTGAAGTGCGCGACTTTATTGAACTGCAAGAAACAGGAATTATTGAAGCAAATAAAGCAGTTCTAAATGGTAAATCTTTTGAAGAGCTATCCTACAGCGAAAAAATTGATATTTGGTATGGAGAGTACGGGCAAACGTTATCTAAAGAGGTTTTGTTAGAGCAAGCCCAAAAAGCCTACGATAAGCAAAAAAATAGGATGTCTGCCGCCCTTATTAGGCTTGAAGAAAAAAAAGAAAGCTTTTTGCATTCTGAAAACTTAAAGCATTTTGGTGACCTTATTTTAGCTAATGCCCATTTATTGGTGGAACAATTATCAAATGATGACAAAGGTCGCTTTTTTGAATGTGAAGACTATGAAACGGGAAATACCGTCCGCTTAGAAATTGACCCAAAGAAAAGTGCCCATGAAAATGCGCAAAATTATTATACAAAATACAAAAAGTCTGTTTCGGGGCTAAGCGAGCTAGAACATGATATTTCACGTTTAAAAAAAGAAATGCTCGACCTTGATATGGCATGGGAAAGCGTGTTAAAAGAGCCAAACCCTATTCGATTACAGCAACTCTTAAAAAAGCAAACAAAGCCAAAACAACAAATAGAAAAAAAGCATCCAGGATTAAGTTTTACTATAAATGGTTGGCATGTACTTGTTGGGCGCACTGCAAGTGAAAATGATGAGCTTTTGCGCCGCCATGTAAAGGGACAAGACATGTGGCTTCATACGAGGGACTATCCTGGAGGATATGTTTTTATAAAAAATCAAAAAGGAAAAACGGTTCCATTGGAAGTATTACTCGATGCGGGAAATTTAGCGGTATTTTATTCAAAGGCACGCAAGGCAAAAACCGCAGATCTTTACTACACGCAAGTGAAGCATTTGAGGCGTGCAAAAAATGGACCAAAAGGGACTGTGTTGCCATCAAATGAAAAAAATCTTACAATTACTCTTGATGATGCTCGCTTAAAACGCTTAGGAAGTGAATAAATTTTTTATGCGTTTCAATAATAAGGAAAAACTATGATAGATATGACAAAGGGAAACCCCGCTAAGCTCGTGATTCGTTTTACTATTCCTCTTTTGTTTGGAAATATTCTTCAACAAATGTATAATGTAGTGGACAGTATTGTGGTTGGAAACTTTGTTGGATCTGATGCCCTTGCTGCAGTTGGAAATTCCTTTATCGTTATGTTTTTTTTGTTTTCACTTTTTGCAGGTGTTGGAATGGGGGCTACAATTCTTATTTCACAGTTTTTGGGTGCAAACGACAAGGAAAAAATTCAAACAACTGTTGATACTATGTATATCTTTATGCTCATTGGCGGCTCTCTTATAGGTCTTGTGGGATTTATTTTTACCCCATTCTTTTTAGATATTTTGAACACTCCCGAAGGTTCTTTGACGGGTATGTCTGTTACGTATCTTCGCACCGTTTTTTTAGGAACACTGGCAACCTTTGGGTACAGCATGAACAATGCGATTTTACAGGGTTTAGGCGATGGAAAATCTTCTCTATTGTTTTTATCAATTTCTACCGTATTAAACATAATTCTAGACCTCGTTTTTGTAGCAGTTTTTGGCATGGGTGTATTTGGCGTTGCTCTTGCAACGGTGATAGCGCAGGGTTTTTCATTTATTTTTGGAATTTGGTATATCAATAAAAAAACGGCAATATTTAAAGTGTCATTTAAGAGCATGCGCTTTTCAAGTTCAATTTTAAAAAAGAGCTTAGTAATTGGCTTACCTGCGGGGCTTCAAAATGTTTTGGTGAGCGTTGGCGTTATGGTATTGCAAAGATTAGTTAATAGTTTTGGTTCAGATTTTATGGCAGGCTATAGTGCTGCTGCAAAAATTGATGCCTTTGTATTTATGCCAATAATGAGTTTTTCCGTTGCTATGACAACATATGTTGGGCAAAATGTAGGGGCGAAACAAATGGATAGGGTAAGGCAGGGTGTGCGTTCTACCTTAGCAATTGCTATAGGCATGTCTGTTGTATTATGTATTTTATCAATTGTATTTGGTGAATATCTCCTTAGAGCCTTTACGCAAGACCCCGATGTAATTTTTGTGGGACAAGAATATATTAGACGTATTATGCCGTGTTTTCCTCTTCTTACAATTATCTTTGTTCTAAATGCTTCTGTACGTGGGGCTGGGGAAACGGTAGTACCAATGGTGTGTACACTCATTTCTTTTCTTGGTGCTCGTGTACCTTCTGCCTATATAT
>CAYJFX010000167.1:0-2807 GCA_964369735.1 uncultured Treponemataceae bacterium | reverse complement strand
CTGTATTGTATACAGAGAAAACCTTTTTATTTCCTTGTTGTTTTAGAGATACTTTAATAGTTCCTTTTTCACTGCAATGTTTTATGGCATTATCGATAAAAATTATAGCAAGCTGTTTAATCCTATTCTCATCGCCTTTATAATTAATGCCCTCTTCGATGTCAACTTCAAAATCATAGCCCGATTCAAATGCAAGGCTTTCAAAAGGCAAAATTGCCTTTGTTAATGAACGAGATAAATCAAAGTGAAGAAAATCGTATGTCATTTCACTTGAATCATACTTTGCTAAATACAACAAATCTTTTACCAAAAGACTCATTCGGTGCGCCTCACCTTTTATATAACTAAACCACTTATTGTCACCCATCTCTTCTTCAAGTACATCTAGATTTGTATTAATTACGGCAAGGGGAGTCTTTAATTCATGGCTAGTGTCTGCAACAAATTGTCGCTGCTTGTTAAAAGCTAGTTTTATTGGTTGTAAGGCCCATGTAGAAAAAAGCAGGGCTATCACTCCAGATAGAAGCATAGCAAATACATATACAAAAAAGAAAACGGTGTCTATTCTATACAGAATAACATCCATCATTCTTCTATCCATAAAAACAACTAAGTAGCCATAGGGTTTTTCTGCAATTTGGTAATGGAGGCCATCTAAGTTTCCGTATTCTTCTTCAGCTTGAAAGGCTTGGTTTGAAAGATCTGCAATTTCTTCAAATGAGTAATTGATTGGATAGCGGGACACTGTACTCAACAAAAGCCCATCCTTTGCAATCTTAACCGAAAAGGCATTTCTGAGCTTACCATAATCAACAGGACTACGGTTACTTGTTTCAATAAAATCTAGTAGTTCTAAAAAAGGGTAAATCTCTCCAGTGTCTTCAAGTGCAGGCATACTAAGCCCATCTGTTTTTACTAAATAATTGCTAATAAATTTAAAATCGTTATCTATCGCATTTTCAAGCCCAGTTTTTGCAAGCGCAAAAAGGCTTATCAAAACAATAGAAATTGTTGCAAGAATAATTGCAAAAAATTTCCACCGCAACCTTGAAAGTACCTTATTTGATTTTCTATCTTTTTTCTTAAACAACATTCGTTATGCCCCGCAACATTCTAAGGCATATCCAACACCCCTAATGGTTCTAATCTCTGTTTTAGCATCAAGAAACTGAAGTTTTTTTCGCAAAAATGAAATATATACTTCAACATTGTTGTATTCTGCGTCAGAATCGCCACCCCAAATTTTATCGATTATTCTTTCTTTAGATAAAATTTGCTCTGGGTTGTATATTAAAAGCTCCATTATTTGAAACTCTTTTAATGGAAGGCTTACTGACTCCCCTGCACAATCGAGGGCATTTTTCTTAAGATTTAATTCTATATCTCCATAGGGAACGGTATCGCCAATAACTTCACCTTTTCTTCTTAACAGTGCACGGGCCCTTGCTAAAAGTTCTTTTGTTGCAAAAGGTTTGGTAAGATAATCATCTGCACCGCAATCAAGCCCAGTAACCTTGTCTTCGACTTCATCTTTAGCAGTTAACATTAATATAGGCGTTGAAACTTTATCTTCTCGCAAATGTTTAAGTACTTCTATGCCGTTCATTTTTGGAAGCATTATATCTAACAAGATTAAATCGTACACATCATCTTGCGCATAGGATAAGCCTGTTTGTCCATCATGAACAGCATCAACTGAATACCCTTGCTTTTCCAGAATTTCTTGTAAGGCTTGTGCTAAGTGAATTTCATCTTCTACTATTAATATTTTCATATTAATAGTATAGCATATCTCACTTAAATTAGTCTTAAAAATTCTTAAAAAGAATAAAATTATAAAATATATTAATGCCATATAAATAGTTAAAATGTTTTACACATCACTTATGAACCTACTTGTGAAAGGTGTTAAAAGCACTTACCTTGACATTTAAATAAGAAAATGATATTTTAAAATATACATATTAGGAGTGTAGATTATGAAAAAAGTTTCTATGATTGCAATTGCAGTAGTAGTATTACTCGCAATTACTGGATGTACAACATTCAAGGCAGAAGGCTTAAGCTTTTCAATGCCAAACGCAAATGAAGTTGTTCTAACAAGTTTCGAAAAAAGTGTAACTGTACATGAGTTTGCTGGCCCAGCAGGCGGTACTAACCTCTTTAATATTACTGCAGATGCAATGAGCGAAAAAGTTGCTGAAGTAGTTATGGCTGAAGTAGTTACCGCTGGCGGAAATGGTGCAAGAAATATTACTATTGAATACAAAGTTGGATTTCTCCATATGCTAGTTAATGCATTTACAGGTTACATTTGGGCACCAACTGAGTTAATTGTTACAGGTGATGTAGTTTACTCTGAATCTGTAACTGCAGATGCAGATCTTGAAAGTGAAATTGATGTTGCTATCGCAGCTCTTTAATTTTTATTTTTGATTGCATAAGCACCGATTTTTTAACCGGTGCTTTTTTTATGCCCTCTCACCCTTCGTACATAATAACAAATTCAATAATTGCAACACCGACCCGTCCAATCCTCGTGCTACACTCTTAGCTCAGGGCCCCTAGCGTGATATGTTGCTCTACTGAAGTGCAAATGTCTTTTGCACAAATCACTTAATACCGTACTATAAAAACTTGATGGCAAAAAATAATTAAATATTTTTTTAGAAAGCTATTGACAATATAATATTATATTTTATATAATATTATTAACAAAACAATATTGTTAATAATATATTATCGGAGGTTAACGTGACTTTTACCGCAGGAGCAACAATGCTCGATATGGTAGTTCTTTCTCTTGT
>CAYJFX010000166.1:0-2817 GCA_964369735.1 uncultured Treponemataceae bacterium | reverse complement strand
TTATAATTATTTTCTATCTCGTATAGAAAGCCTGGAATTCTCATGAAAACTCCTTTACGCTATCCAGGAGGAAAAAGTAAATTAACTCCATTCTTAAGCGAAATACTAAAAGAAAATAAAATAGAAAATGGAACTTATATTGAACCGTTTGCAGGTGGAGCAGGGATTGCAATAAATTTACTCCTTTCCAAGCAAGTGCATAACATATGCCTAAATGATAAAGATAGGTCAATTTACGCCTTTTGGTATACAGTTCTTAATGATGCAAATTGGTTAATAAAGAAAATCATAAAAACACAAATTACTATTGAGGAATGGAAAAAGCAACGAATAGTTCAAGAAAACAAGATAAATGCAGGATTAAGTGAGCTAGGCTTTTCTACATTGTTTCTAAATAGAACTAATTTTTCTGGAATTATTAAAGCAGGCGTTATTGGCGGTATAAATCAAATGGGCAACTATAAAATTGATGCTCGATTTAATAAAAGTTTGATTATTCAGAAAATATCTGATATCGCAAATAAAAAAGATTCTATTTCGTTTCATAATTTAGATGCACTTGAGTTTATTTATAAAATAATTCCTTTATATAATACAAATAACTCAATAATTTATTTTGATCCCCCATATTTTGAAAAAGGATATCAGCTATACATGAATTATTATGACAAAGATGACCATAACAAGTTAGCTAAGGCTATCGGAAAACTTTTTCATAAATGGCTTATTTCTTACGATAACGTAAAAGAAATAAAGGAGCTTTACAGAGAATATAATACATTACACGAGATAAGCCTTCCTTATAGTATTGGAAAAAACCGAAAAGGGCGTGAAATAATTTTTACTTCAAAAAATATACTTTTACCTAAACTTTAATATGGTTCTAAACAAAATACTATAGCTTTGTAAGAAATTATAACAGTAGTTACTTTGAGTTGGTACTTGCCCATGAACCCTACTTGAAATTAGGGAATACTCTTTTAAGAAATTCTCTAACCTCTTTTTATGAGATTTAAAATTATCGTTATTTTTTAAACTTTCATAATATGGGGTAACAAAATTACTACCTTTGTCTTTTCCACTGCCTTCAAAGGCTAAAGCATCAACAAAGCAACGCAAAAGATTTGAAGTGGCGATCGGGAAACTATCAACATTGATTTTACTCAACTCTCGTAATATTTTGTATGAGTTTTCTTTTTCAATTTTTTTACCATAAGTTTTAATTATCTCTTTAATTTCAAAATTAAAGGCTTTTCTATCATTTATTGAAAGCACAGAAGATGCTCGAGGACGAGAACTATCTGGGTCTGAAGCCGGTTGTGGATTAAACTTATTATCAGGAATTCCATTAGAAGTAAAATTAGTTGAATTTTCATTTTTATCTTCAAGTTTGTCATAATTTTCAAATTTTTTTCGAATCTCTTGAAGCACAGCAGGTATTTGTTCTCTTTTTCTTGTGTTAACACGTTCTTGACTGTAAGCAATGATTATCTCTTGAACAATATACTTCATTTTGTCCAAACCTATTTCAGAATATTCAAACTTATCATCATCCAAATAACATCTTAAAATAGAATAAGAATTCCTTTTAGCTAGAGATTCTGTAACAGTCGTAAAAGCTTCGGGGATTTCAAACAAGCTACTTATTTTATGTTCTTTGCAGAATCGTACCAAATGTGCTAGCAGTGTTTTTTTATTCTGTTCCATGTGTAAAAAGCCTTGCCCAATAGGCTTCCACTTTTCAGGACCCATTACATGAATTTCTTCCATCAATTCAAGCAAAACATTTATATTTGTATACACTTTCACTGTAATTGTAGTAAAAGTAAGTTCATCGTTAATTTTTTTTAATGATGCTACACGTCGATTGCCTTCTTTTACTAAATATCCTTTTTCATTTTTTATAACCCAAGGATCATCAGTTGGTCGCCATCCATGTGTTTTTATTTTATCCACAAGTTCTGTAAGTTTTTCATACTGTATAAGATAATCAATAATATCAGATTCTTTTATATTCTGTTCATCCTTAGCTAGCAAGCGAAACATTCTCGGATTATTAATATCTAAAATTAAAGAGTCAATTGAAACTTCTTCGAGTTCATAATGATTTGTTTTTTTTACTTCCATTTCTACCTCTATAAACAAGCATAATTTTATTATAACTATACCAATATTATACATCTGTTTAGAAAGTATTTCAAGTTTTAGCTATAAAAAACTACAATCTCTTCCCAATTTCCAGTACTTCTTCAATCTTTGCCACTATTCGCTCTTGTTCGGCTAGTGGTGGCAGAGGTAAGAATGTTGTCAGAATCCGCTCAATTGCCAATTTTGGCTGTGCAACTTTATTTGTTTTTCCAGTAAAGATTTCTTGAATATAAGGTGATGTTAAAGAAAAAAGCAAAAAAAACTTATTAATTTGAATATTCGATATTTTTACTGCATTTTCCGTTAAACACATACCATCAAACATAGCAGGAACAATTCCAACACTACCTATAGTCCCTGCTATCGTCAAATATAAGTCATCTTTTGAAATAGTGTAGTTTTTTATTATTTCAAATATTTTATCATCCACATACTTTAGTTTATCTGCAATTAAAGTACCATTTTTCATATCGGTTACTCGGATATAAATATGTTCTGTTTGTGAATCAAGAAGGGTGTACCCCTTAGGTACTCTTTTCCCACCTTTGACCGTAACCACACTTCCCAACCGTACCCACTCCCAGCTTTCTGGTATAACAAAGGGCAGTTCCTCGTCTATACACTTTTCTACACCATTTACCCGCTCAAAATATGAGCCGTCTCTTTTAA
>CAYJFX010000165.1:0-2848 GCA_964369735.1 uncultured Treponemataceae bacterium | reverse complement strand
TTGCAAATAAAATATGGAATGCAAGTAGATATATTCTTGGAAATTTAGAAGGCCGCGAGATAGTCGATATTTCACAAGGTGATTTAACTGAGCTTGATAAATGGATTTACGGACGCTTAAATAATGCCGTAGAACTTACACGAAATGCACTAGAAAACTATCGCTACAATGATGGAGCTGCTGCAGTATACGAGTTTTTTTGGAATGACTTTTGCGATTGGTACGTTGAAGGAACAAAGCTTTCATTTAGAACTGATGATGAAACTGAAAAAAATCGCGCAATATCTGTTCTTTTGCATGTGCTTGAAGAATCTATGCGCCTTTTACACCCATACATATCATTTGTAACAGAAGAAATTTATTCAAAACTTCCAAGAAAAGAGCTAAAGGCTTTTGATGGGATGCTCATAAATGCACCATATCCAACAGTAGAAGATTGGAGAAAAGACGAAAATGTCGAAAAACGTTTTAACGCACTCCAAGATCTAATTCGTCAATTACGTTCTTTAAGAATAGAATGCGGTATTGCACCAGATGTTAAGCTAAACATTGCACTTCTAATTACACCAAACAGTGCTGCAGAAGTTTGTTCCGAAAAAGTAGACTTAATAAAATTGTTGGCAGGTGTAAAAGAAATAGCTTTTGTAGACTCAAGTCCTTCTAAGGCCATTGGTACGGTGGGTGAGGGCTTTGAAGCCTTTATTTTAATGAGCGAAAACATTGATGTTAACCAATTAAAGGTTCACTTTACAAAAGAAATCGAAAAAGAAAGCGCTTTTTGCGAAAAGGTAGAAGCAAAATTAAATGGCAATTTTGCAAAAAATGCGCCACCTGATGTTGTTGAGTCTGAAAAAGAAAAGCTGGCGAGTGTTAAAAGACGATTAGAAAAATTACAAAGTTATGTAAAAAACCTGTAACTTTTTATTAAGTGCGTAGTTTTTACTTTAGGGGATACTTATGAGAATTGAAAAAATTGATGAGATGAATAACCAATCTATGCTCGAACTTTCTCGTATGAGTTTAGCGCCGTATATGCAATTAGCAACAACTCTTATAGGTAAACTACGCTTTTCTGGTGGTAATATGTTTCGCCATCAAATAGATACTATGGGTATTCTTATAGACTATGGCTATATTGATTCTGTATTGCTAAAAGCCGCATGTATACATGACTTAGTTGAAGATATTCCTAATTTTAATCAACAGCTTATTTTAGATGTGGAGCCCGAGGGTAGGGAAGTATTAGATTTAGTGCTTGAAGTAAGTAAAAAAGAAGGTCAATTAAAAAGTGACTACCTTCGTGGAATAATTGAGCATGGTTCAGAAAAAGCAAAAATCTTAAAGTGCGCAGATAGAATAAGCAATATGATAAGCTTAGGCTTTGTTTCTAAGCCTGAGTTTATTGAACGTTATTGCGATGAAACCGAATTTTTTATTTTTCCAATTGCCTTAGAAGTTGATTACAATATGTACCAAGAGCTCATTTCGCTCGTAATTGTTAGAAGGCAATACCTTGAAGACTCAGGCTATTTTGAAAAAAAGTTTGCAAAGGTACAGTAAGCAAAAAATTAAATATACTACAATTTTTTTCTAGCCTTCTATTGGTGCTTCTTTAAAATCTGATACACTTATACCAAAAGTAAGTATGTTATCATTTTCAAGATAACCAAAATCTAATCCTTGATACTCTATGTAAAATAACACTTCACCCGGTAATACGCTGCTTTCCCCTTCCATTTTGTGTATAGCTCGTTCGAGTTCGCTACTTTTTATACGCTGGTCGTCTGCATCAATAGAATATGTTGTTTGTGTAGCAGATAGTCTTATATCAAAAGTGTCATCTAAAACTGCGTTTAGCGCATAGTTATTTGCGAGAATTTCTAGAATACGGCTTTCTGTTTCATCATCTGTAGACAATTCCACTCCAGTATTGCTTTCTAGAACAATCTTTTCAACGATATGTACTTGCCCAATTTCATCAAATAAGTCCTGCAATGAAAATAATAGGTCACAGCTTGAAAAAAGCAGTGTAAAAGAAATAATACTTATAAGGTATGCGATTTTTTTCATAGCTCCTCCAACACACAGACTAGCAATTAATACTCTGGTGTTACTTCTATTTCTAATATTGAATCGTCAAGCTCAACACTTACTTCATATCCTAAAACATTAGCACCTTGAAGAGCAATAGTTGTAGCTATAAGATCAAAAGAAGAAATATCTCGATACTGTTCAGGTACACTATAAACAGGATAGGGAGGCGTAATGCTTACACCAAAGCGCTCAAATAGCTCTCCCGTAAATTCGGACGAAGCAGCTAGAGCTTCGAGTTCAAGCGTTCCAGCTAAACCACCGTACTCATTAAAAATATCGATTCGCGTGACAGGATCTGGAAACAAAAATGAGCAACTTGTAACAAAGAGCGTTGTAATTAGTATGATACATAGCACAGTGATTCTTTTTAATGTTTTCATTTTTTTCTCCTTTTGGTTTGTGACAACTAGATGATATATTAATTCTAACATAGTTTTATGACATTATCAAGCAATAGTTTTAAGTACACTTCCTTTAATTCTCAAACTAACTACACGCAAAAGTTCTTGTTTTACGACTATCTAAAAAAGTATAAAAAAGACATTTTTCTAGTAAGAAAAATGTCTTTTTAAGTTAGTTCTTTGAATAAAAGAATCTAGTGCAATACTACACGTTCATGGTGATTAATAAGGGTGCCCCATTAACTTACATTTTGACTACTTGCAGTAATAAGTAGCGTTTTAGTGCTCTCAATATACTCAATTTTTTCCACTAAAAGAGCGCCTGCAGTTTTTAACAAGGTAATCGAAGCCTC
>CAYJFX010000164.1:0-2895 GCA_964369735.1 uncultured Treponemataceae bacterium | reverse complement strand
AGATAAAGTTGGTATTATAGAGAACGAAAAAGAATACACATTCAGTCAAATACTCTCTATGACAAAAAAGAAAGCCAAATTTTTGCGTGAAAATTTAGGAATTCAAAAGGGAAACCGAGTTGGGTGTATGCTTTATAACGGCATTGCATTTGTCACAACTTTTTATGGGGTAATTATGGCAGGTTGCACCTTTGTTTCGGTAAATACAAAACTCAAAGGTCCCGAAATTGCACATATTCTAACAGACAGCAAGGTCGATACCTTGTTTATAAATGATATTTGGTATAAACCTATTAAAGATGAGATAGCGAGATGCGATCTGCGCTATTTTGTAAAAGATATCAAAGAGGAGACTGACAGTGAGTGTTGCAGATACTTTAGCGAAATAGAAGCATTAAATGATGATTTCACACCAGAAATCGTAACAGCTGATGACGATGCAATTATCATTTACACCTCAGGAACAACAGGAAAACCAAAAGGCGCACTGCTCTCAAATAACGCAATTATGCAGAATGTTCTTGCTTATAAAAATCTGCTTACACTTGATGAGAATGAAATAACTGTTATGTCGGTTCCGATTTTTCACATAACTGGCATTTCTTGTATAATGGCTTTGTTTATACATATTGGAGGGCTTCTTATCCTACCAAATTTCTGGGGAGCAGAAGAATCGATTGAGCTTATGCGCAAATACAAGGCCACACATATACATGCTGTTGCGACTATATTTATCATGCTCTACAGGGCTGGTAGAGGAGGCAAAACTATTGATAGTTTGCGGACAGCTGCTTGTGGAGGCGGATATATCACCGAAGAGGATATTGAGAATTTCTGTATACTTGCACCAAATTTGAGTTTTTCAACCGCTTATGGAATGAGCGAAACGGCAGGTGCTGGTGTACTGTATCCCATGCATGTAAGTAGAGAGGGCAAAAAAGGCGCGTCAGGGCTTGTGATGCCAAACACCGATATTAAAATTGTTGATAACGAGGGGAATATTTTGCCTACAGGTGAAGTTGGTGAAGTTGCTATTGGCGGACCGGTTGTCTGCAAGGGTTACCTTAATTTTGAAGAGGGATTTGGCAAGATGGGGGGATATCTTTTATCGGGGGATCTTGGTTACTTTGACGAAGATGGCTACCTGTATATTTCGGGTCGCAAAAAAGAGATGATAATAAGAGGCGGAGAGAAGGTCTATCCATATGAAGTTGAAAAACTGCTGCTCGAACTACCCGGTGTAGCTTCTGTTGCGGTGTATGGGTACGATAGTGAGCTATATGGCGAAGAAGTTGCAGCAGCATTTGAAATTACAGAAGAGTTTAAGATGTCAGCTGAAGATATCAAGTTTTATTTGAGCGATAAGTTAGCGAGATACAAGATACCTAAAGAATACAGATTTTTAACCGAAATGCCACGCACAGCGACTGGGAAAATTCGAAAACAAACATTGAGAGTGATGCATTGAATTTGAGTTGGTCACTATTGACAGGTCTGTGTGATGACTATGTTTATACCTATCATATATATATATATATATATATAGAAATACACTAAATAGAAAACCGTTATTTGGAATTAGATAATCCAAATAACGGTTTTAGTTTAGTTTTATCTATTAAACCCTGCGAAGCCTCATAATCGATTCAATAGTTAGAGCAAGGTCGCTTTTCGCTCGCTCTTTCGCCTCTTTGTAAGGGACTGCAACCCTATTAATGCTCACGATAGCAGAAACTCCAACATCGTAAGCGCCCTCAACGTTATCGCCGATATCACCTACCACTGCAATTAGCGGTACACCGAGCTCTTTTGCTCTTTTAGCAACGCCAATAACAACTTTTCCACGAAGTGATTGACCATCGATTTTGCCCTCACCAGTAAAAATAATATCGACATCTTTAGCCTTTTCCTCAAACTCCACAGTATCAAGGACAACATCAATTCCCATCCGAAGCTTTGAGCCGAGGAAAGCGACAGCGCCGCCGCCCATACCACCTGCGGCACCACTGCCTGGTATATTTAGTATATTTATCCCCATATCCCTTGATACAATATAAGCAAGGTGTGCAAGGCCTTTATCGAGGCTTTTAACATCATCTGGTGTTGCGCCTTTTTGTGGACCAAATACAGCTGATGCGCCGTTTTCGCCGCATAGCGGATTATCTATATCACATATAGTTATAATTTCACAGCCGTTTATAAACGCTTTTGTCTTGCTATTATCTATTTTCTCAATATCGATAAGTGTATCGCCTACAGGGGTAAACTCTTCCCCATCTTTATTGTAAAACTTTGTGCCGAGTGCCGCCCATGCACCGCACCCGCCGTCGTTTGTAGAGCTGCCGCCGAGTGCTAGCAAAATCTTTTTCGCTCCAGATTCTATAGCTTTCTCAATAAGCTCGCCAACGCCATATGTAGTCGTCTGTCCGGCTTTTTTGTTATCCCCTACCATCGGAAGACCTGCCGCTGCTGCCATCTCAATTATCGCAACATTATCTTTTAGCATTCCAAAAAAACTTTCGGTATTTTCAAAATAAGGCCCTTTAACATTTACAGATATTTTCTCTCCCCCAACCGCTTCGATAAACGAGTCAACACTTCCCTCGCCACCATCTGCAACAGGTATTTTGATTATCTTTGAATCCGGCTCATATTTTAGTATGCTGCTCTCCATTATATCGCAAATTTCACCTGAAGACATCGTTCCTTTAAACGAGTCGGGAATTAGTATATATTTTTTCATCAAATCAACCCCTTAGTTGTTTACTTATAATTATAAATTGATTAATGCTAAATTCAACTGTTATGAACAACAAAATAATAAAGTTTTTTCCGTGTGTAAAACAATATGACAGCCAGATAGTGAATATATTGTTAATTACTAAATTATTTTTA
>CAYJFX010000163.1:0-2912 GCA_964369735.1 uncultured Treponemataceae bacterium | reverse complement strand
GCGATCGCTGTCAATTAGTAGGTGATGACCTTTTCGTAACAAACGTTGAATACCTCAAAAAAGGTATTGAAACAAAATGTGGTAACTCAATTCTTATTAAAGTAAACCAAATTGGTACTTTAACAGAAACTCTTGATGCTATTGATATGGCACACAGAGCTGGTTACACATCAGTTACTTCACACCGTTCAGGTGAAACTGAAGATGCTACAATTGCAGACATTGCAGTTGCAACAAACTCAGGACAAATCAAAACTGGTTCAATGAGCCGCTCAGATCGTATTGCAAAATACAACCAACTTCTTCGCATTGAAGAAGAATTGGGTGCACAAGCAGTATTTATTGGAAGAAAATTCAATAAGTAGTTTGTGAAAATCGGCATCTTTGTCGATTGAGGGAGCTCGTTTCCGAGAGGAGGCGAGCTTTTTTTTATGTGCAGAAGATGTCAGTAATGTTTAAATTATTATCTACCAAAAGCAAATCTGCTCTTTTTCCCACTTCAATGCTTCCCCGGTCGCTTAAGTTCAAAGCTTTTGCAGGGTTTGTAGACGCAATTTGAAAAAATTCATTAACAGTTATTAAGCCTTTTTTAAAAAGCATTTGTCCCGTTTTATTAATAAGCATAGAAGATCCAATTAATAAGCCATCGTCTTTGTAACGACAGCAGATACCATCATTCACCGCAATTTTTCCCATGTATTCGAATTCACCTTTTGGTAGCCCAGCTTGGCTCATCCCATCAGAGATAAGGCAGAGGTTTTTTGTTCCAATTGTTGTAAAAACAAGTTCAAGCATTTCTGGGCAGACATGAACTGTGTCACAAATGAGCTCGAAGGTAGCATCTTGAAAAGAGCGTAAAAAGGGTAGGCCTGCAAGTCCTTGTCTTTTATGGTCTAGTGGCGTCATTGCATTAAAAAGGTGGGTAATGTGAATGTCTTTAATATTTGGAAGCTCATCTAAAAAAGAGCATGAGTGCCCCCACGCGGCCTTGATATCGTTATCCTTGAGCTCTTGATAGAGTTCATCTGTTTTTATCAATTCAGGCGCTATGGTCATACAAGAAATGAGCTTTTGGCCGTTATCTCTTGTAAAGTGTAAATAGGCATCCAAGTTTTCTTTTGTGTAAGCCAATATGCTTTCGAGTGATATGCCTCCTCGTTTTCTTTCGTTTATAAAAGGGCCTTCGGTGTAAACACCTATAAGTGAGTCTTTCCAACTCTGAGCATTGCTATTTTGAAGTGCTTTTTGAATATAAAAAAGCGTTTTGAGGCTTGGAACAATGGCAAGCTGAAACGACGTAATTCCTTGGGAGGTTAAAAAATCGTTAATGTTTGAAATATTTTTTTCCATGTGTAGGGCACTTGATTCAACATCATTATCTATAACGCTTGCTGTGTCAAAGCCTGCACAGCCGTGTATATGCATGTCTATGAGTCCTGGACCTAAAATTTTTTCATGTGCATCAATGGATTCAATACCTTTCGGTGGTTTTATTGGAGTTTTTGATATAGCTTTTATAATTCCATTTTCAACGCTTAAAGATGCCTTTTCTGTTATGGTGTGTGTATCTATTACGATGGAAGCATTATTAATTATAAAATTTTTATTGTTGTGTAGCATTATTTGTACCTTTATTCGATTATACTATTGGACTTTAAGAATTGTCAATATTTTTCATGTATTTATGCGTAAATTACTTCTATATGATTGACATTAATACTGCAATATGCTATTATACATGACACGCCGCAGGATAGAGCAGTTGGCAGCTCGTCGGGCTCATAACCCGGAGGCCGTAGGTTCGAGTCCTACTCCTGCTATAAAATAAAAAACTGAGCTAAGGCTCAGTTTTTTTATTTTAAAGGAGAGGACTCGAACCGAAACATGCGCTGAGCGAAGGCGAAGAAAAGGTGCCACGGATGGCACCGACAGCATGTGGAGGCGGTTCGAAGCGAAAAAACAAGAAGTTTTGAGCGTAGAACGAGTCCTACTCCTGCTAAAAATATTATAAAGCTAGACATTTCTTGTTTAGCTTTTATTTTTTTTAAACTGAATAGTTGTAGGACTCGAAACGTAGAGAATAATCTTAAAATGTTGAGAGGTGTTTGCCACGGATGGCAAACTAAACCCAAGCGAGTTTTCTTAAAAGAAAACTCGGTAGTAACTGCATAATGGAGATGCAGTTACGCCTCCTACTCCTGCTAAAATACATGAAGACTAGAGAAACCTCTGGTCTTTTTTGCGCTAGGGGGCGTCACGGAAATACTTTTGGCAAAGCCAAAAGATTGCAGTAAGCACCCTACGGTGTGCAGTAATGCTGCACACCGTAGCGCCCATGCAATTGCAAAATAATTCTTACACAACTTGCCGTTATTTTTCATTTTGTGTTATACTTATTGCATGACTATTTGGGAGGCACGATCTCTTGCCGTTAAACAACTTCAAAAATCTCAAAGCGAATCAAATGGGCGCCTTACATTTTCTACCCCCTCTTTAGATATTGATTGCCTTTTAGGGTGTGTTTTAGGATATAGTCGCTCTCAAGTACTTTCGCATAATCAAGATTTTTTAGATCTCGATGATGAGAAAGCTTTTTTCGCCCTTGTTGAAAAACGGTGTACGGGACTTCCCGTAGCATACATATTAAACGAAAAAGAGTTCTATGGGTTTAGGTTTTTTGTTAGCCCTGATGTTCTTATCCCAAAGGCTGACACAGAGCTTCTTGTAGAAAAGGCCCTTGAAATTATTGAACAGAATAAGTGTTTAGGAAAAAAAGATTTTTTGTTTGCTGATGTTTGTACTGGCTCTGGCTGTGTGTTTCTTTCGGTTTTGAGAACATATTTTAACACGCATGCAAACTGCGAGCAG
This sequence comes from uncultured Treponemataceae bacterium, assembly GCA_964369735.1. Taxonomy (GTDB): domain Bacteria; phylum Spirochaetota; class Spirochaetia; order Treponematales; family Treponemataceae; genus CAYJFX01. The sequence goes on along the minus strand of CAYJFX010000163.1, from coordinate 44 downwards.
TTGATGGATGTTTGCTGCCACGCAACAGATATTTCTGAAAAAGC
>CAYJFX010000162.1:0-2989 GCA_964369735.1 uncultured Treponemataceae bacterium | reverse complement strand
AAAAATTGGCGTCCTTGCCAATTTTTACTATCGAGTTTTGCGACACGAAGCGTAATGATTAGCTCAAAACTCGAGGCCTACTCAGTTTGGCGACATCCTTGTCGCGATAATATTATCCAATATTAATTATTATCTATTAATTATTAATTACCAAATTCCGATATTTAAACTATGAAAAAAAATCATATAATCGCTTTTTGTGCAATCTTTTTTTGCCTTTCCGTGCATGCGCAAGAAGCAGTACCAAACGGATATAGAGATATTAGACTCGGGATGAATATTGACCAAGTTAAGGAAGAGCTAAAAGCAGATTATATATTTGGTTACCGAGGAGACAGAGATGTTTCTTTTTTACCATCAGAAAATCAAACACTTATAGAAACCTCAAGTGATACATGGCTAGAAAGGTGTTGGTTTCAATTTTATGAGGACAAGCTATACACCATTATTATAAACTTCAACGCCGAAAGAATTGACTATTTTTCTGTATATAACGAACTTTTATCACAATACGGAGAGCATATTTCATTATCACCAGAAAGAGTAGTTTGGGAAAGCACGGCTGTAACGATGAGCCTAGAGAGACCTGTAAGTGTAAAATATGTTGACAATGTTGTATTTAATTCCATAAGAGAACAAGCCCTCATAGAACAAACTGTTATGGAAGATTTACGTGAAGATATTTTGGGAGATTTATAAACAGTGAAAAAGATAACATGGTTACTATTTATGCTGATGACATTTGTAACAATGTCATGCGCAAACGAAGGGTTAGAAAAAAGAATGCTTACAATTACTAAAACTGATGGAAGCACCATCGAACTTGATACAGAAATTGCACGCACTGAAGAAGAAAAAAACTTTGGATACATGGAAAGAGAAAATATACCTGAAGGTACTGGAATGCTTTTTGTGTTTGACCGTGATCAAATTATGAACTTTTGGATGAAAAACACCCCTACGGCTCTTACCATTGCGTATATTGACTCGAGGGGCACCATTCGAGAAATGTATGACATGACGCCATTTAGTCTTGCAGGAGTAAGAGGAACGGTCTCATGCCGCTACGCATTAGAAGTTCCCCAGGGCTGGTTTCAAAAAAATGGTGTAGAAGTTGGTAGTAAGATTAATATAGAAATACTTACACCTTAGTACACAAGCTTAACATCCTGTATCATTGCATGCTCTGTGTCACTTGCCCCAAAGTACTCACTTTGCAATGGAGTAATTTCTCCAGACTTTAAATCAACACCTATTTTATGCACCACCCTATTTTCAGAGCGTAAGGTTGCTTCTAATACAAAGGTGTATTCACCATCTTTTAAACGTTGTCCTTTCATATCGGTTAAGGTCCATGAATAACTGAGAGGCCCTGTTTTTGGAGTACTGCCTGCCATAACATCGATAGTTCCATCGTTCGATTTATACTTTGATAGAGTTGGTGTGCTCACTACATCGACATTGCCATTAGAATACTGTCCAATTTTTTCAGCCCATAGAGGCAAAGAAAGAGGTCGATTTTCCCAACCGCCGCTTGCAGTAAAATAGGTAACAAAAAGAGGTTTTACAACATCGCCCTCACTGTCTTCTATCCATATTGCATATTGATTACTAGATGAGCCATCCTGTCTTGTAAAGTCAAAACGAAGTACTGCTTCATGTGCGCTTTTAGAAAAGACAGGAGCGAGCATTAAGGCTGCAACTCCAACAAATAATACAATCACAAAAATAATTTCATTTTTTTTCATATTCCACTCCATGGCTATAGTACACCTCATTGACAACCTTTGTCAAGTTTATTACAAAAAAGTAAAATTGACAATCTACTTGTAATTATGTATAATCTTGTTGAAATTAGAATTTTAATAGTTTTAAAATGAGAGGAAACAATTGAAAAAAATATTTTTTATCTATATCATTGCTTTGTTGCTATTTTCTTGTGATTTACTTACGCAAAAAGCCGACAGCGCCATACATGCAAGTGATAGTACAAAGCCTGACGACACAACTGAGCCGGAAAAACCAAATCCGCCAATTATTACGGACTCCACAATTATGAATCATGATACTGTTATTGATGATGATGTGTTATTGGCAAATATTGAATTCTTACAATCTCAAAAAATGTACTTTGAACATGCATCTATTGGTGGAAATATATTTGGTAGATTTTATAATGATGGTACAAGTCAAACCATAATGAATAATGCTAATTCCCATTATGGCTTGAACTCTTTGTACCTTGAAAATAATTTATTTGAGTTTACTTTAAGTCAAAATGTAAGTTCACTGTATCCACCAGCTGTAAGTGACGGGATTTATAGTTTTGGGTTTAACACTGAGAAAATGAAAGCTACGTACCTCAATTATTTTAATAATGGTTATTTAAAAGATGGTGGTTTTTTGCGTGCATATAGGGGAAATCCAACTGTTGAGAAAAATGATTCTAACAGAACTCATCCAAAAATTGAAATATTTGAAGGTCTCGCAGATGAAATAATCATTGGAGCTGACATCATTATGATGAAATTTTGTTACAGTGATTATACAGATTCTTTTAATGCATACGGTGCAAGCCCTGAAGAATTTACTCAAGATTATTTTGAAGTTTATGAAGAATTACAAGATAGAGCTAAAACATTAAATCCAGATGCTAAATTTATTTTTTGGACAATACCTCTTGTAGTGCTTGGCCGAGTTGATCAACACATAACACAAGGGCGAGATGAAGTAAACAATCTTATTCGAGAATATTGCAAAAGCAATAATGAGTTTTTAATTGCTATTGCAGATATTGAAAGCCATGCCCCTAATGGCACAAAGCTTATAACAGATGATTCATTTAAAAATGGTGGCGGTTTAGAGTATTTGCACAATTCCTATACCTATGATTATGGACATTTAACAGGCGAATTTGCAAAAAAAATGGCAAAGATATTTTTACATACGGTTCTTGTTATGAATGGTAAAATTCAGCAATAAAAGCACT
>CAYJFX010000161.1:0-3011 GCA_964369735.1 uncultured Treponemataceae bacterium | reverse complement strand
TGCAACTAAAGTTATAGAGGCTATCCATGATTTAAGGCCTGCATACCTTGCAGAAGTAATTCAAGTAAGACCCTATGAAGGAAATGAAGATTTGTTTGAGAATTTAAAACCTATTTTACTCGATATTGAAGGCTATGTAGGTATCCCCTATTATTCTGAGCATAATGAACAGTATTATGATCTGTATTCAAGTGCTGAAGTTTTATCTGAAAATATTGGGGAAAAAGCAGGTTCGCTAGATGCTAATCTATATATGAACCCTTTTGGGAGTATTGATGTTGCAATTTCATTTGAACAGGCAGCCGACAATTTATTTTATGAAATGGCAAACACCTCATCTGTAAAATACCGTGGAATAAGCATAGTGAGTGAAGACAATATGCAATCCATTGTATACGCGTTTAGACATGAAGATAATATAGTATTATATGGAATTGGAGGCGTGGATGCTTTTAGCATTTTCTTTTTACGAGACCGTATTGAAACATCTTTTATAAATAGAATAAAAACTTTTTGCCAGTTTGTTTTTGAAAAGATATAGGAATTATTATGAACATACTTATCTTAGCAGGCGGTTTTGGAGAAAGGCTTTGGCCGGTTTCAAGTAAAGAGTTCCCAAAACAATTTATGGCACTAGAAAATGGTTTATCATTTTTACAGCGCTCTCTAGAAAGATCTTTTTTATTAAAACCTCAGGGCAACATATTTATTGTTACAAGGCAAGACATATTACAAACAACTATTGAGCAGTGTGCACAGTACGCACAATCGCTTTCAGATGATAACAAGAATCTTTTGGAAAAAAAACTTATTGTAATTGCAGAGCCTAGTCAAAAGCACACTGCCCCACCAATAGCCCTCGTATCACGCTACATTCAAGCAATGCCCGATAATGGACATCCCCTACTTGTTTTAACAAGCGATCATATTATTAGTCCATTTGAATCTTTTAAGAACGATGTAGAAAAAGCAATAGCACAAGCAAATAAAGAAACCTTTGTATGTTTTGCCATTCCTCCAACCGAAGCTTCAACAGGCTTTGGCTATATGCAAGTTTCTAAAACAGATATTGATAGCATTTTTAAAATTGATATGTTTAAAGAAAAGCCAGATAGTAAAACGGCACAAACCTATCTTGAACAAGGAAACTTTTGGTGGAATAGCGGAATGTTTTGTGTAAAGCCAAGCACTTTTATACAAGAACTACAACTACACACAAAAGAATTTACCGATGCTTTTATTCCCCTCACGCAAGAAAACTGTCCTTCTCTTGTAGAAACAAAGGGGATAAAAAATATAAGCTCGTGGGCATATATGGAAAAAGCGTATGAAAACAGTATTGCTATTTCCGTAGACCATGCTGTTGCAGAAAAATCAGAGCAAGTGTTTGCCATAAAGTCGAGCTTTGATTGGCATGATATAGGAACCTGGGATTCTTTTGCAAGCCATTTTGAAAACAACAATGAAACAAACGCAACTGTTGGAAATGTAGCGCAAACAGATTGCAAAAACTGTTTTGTATATTCAGATGCACCTGTAGTTTTATGTGGTGTTGAAGATTTACTTGTGAGCGTAAAAGACGGCAATGTTTTAATTATGAAAAAAGGCTCGAGTGAGTCTATAAAAGAAACAGTAAGGCAATTAATAATTAATAATGTATAATTATTAATCTGCGTAATCTGTGTAATCTGTGGATAATACCTGACCAGTCTAGTGGATACGCAAAAGGAACATAAATGGAAAACACACAACGAATTGAAGAAAAGTGGGACACCGTACTTGAACCACCAAAAAAATTAATTGATTTTAAGCTTAGAGAAGTCATTCGCTACCGCGATTTAATTTTTATGTTTGTTAAACGAGACTTTACCGTAGCATACAAACAAACAATTTTAGGTCCTCTTTGGTATTTAATTCAACCATTTTTTTCTACCGTAATTTACACCTTTGTTTTTACAGGCATTGCACAAATTGGAACAGACGGAGTCCCTTCTACCCTATTCTATTTTGGCGGCACCATGTTGTGGACCTATTTTACTTCCTGCTTAAATACAGGCTCTGGAGTTTTTAGTGGCAATGCAGGAATATTTAGTAAGGTGTATTTTCCACGCTTAGTCTCGCCAATAGCATCAATTATGGGACACATGATAAAACTGGGTATTCAGTTTCTTATGCTTATGGCTATTTACGTATACTATTTAGTAACAGAAGACACTATACAGCCGTCATGGATGATGTTAGCATTTCCTTTGCTTATTATGTGGATTTCGTTACTAGGACTTGGAATAGGCTTATTTATATCATCATTTACCACAAAGTATAGGGATTTAAACCATTTAATGAGTTTTGGTATACACTTATCAATGTATGCAACTCCCATTATATATCCATTATCTGAAGCACCGGAACAGTACAGATGGCTATTTAACTTAAACCCCATGTGTGCACCAATAGAATTATTTAGAATATGGTTTTATGGAACAGGCAACGTTCCACCATTAATGATATACGTAAGTTTTGCCTGGACCGTAGTATTTATGATATTAGGATTAATTGTATTTACCAGAACAGAAAGAACATTTATCGATGTAATTTAGGTAATTATTAATTAATAATGCACAATTATTAATTGTGGCGGGCTTAGATAATTAGCAATTCCTAATGCCTAATTAGGAATTGTGGTGAGCTGAACAAAGGGTGTCATTCTGACTCTGTTTTCTGCTACACGAAGGTTGTCATTCTGACTCTGCTATCTGTTGCACTCCAGGAAGAATCTATTAGCTAACAGATTAGATTCTTCAAGGGTTCAGATAGTGGGTAGGCTCAGAATGACAGTGGTTAGGCGCAAGAATATTGGGTAGACTCAGAATGACAGATGGCTTAAAAAAAATATTAATTATTACTTGTTAATTATTATTAACACAAAGGATACAAAATGAGTACTGTAATTAAAGTAGAACATTTATCAAAATACTACAAACTAGGTGTTATAAATAGTGGCACTTTTTTTA
>CAYJFX010000160.1:0-3029 GCA_964369735.1 uncultured Treponemataceae bacterium | reverse complement strand
TTAGGGATGAAGAACATTTTATACATACCCATAATTATATTACAGAAAATGCAATACGAAAGAGTTTTCCAAAGTAGAGGCTTGATATTCCCTGTAGGGGCTTGCCGCGAGCAAGCCCCTACAGGGTTTTGATACAGGGTTTTGTAACAATTTTCGCAGGGGTTTGCTCGCGGCAAACTCCCTGCGAGGTATGTTAAAACTCCCTGCGAGGTATGTTAAAACTCCCTACTTGGTATCATTGCTCATCTTTGTTTTATGATAACCAAATATAACTTTTTTTAACTTGTGTTTTGGCCTATGCCAGGGTAAAATGAAAGGTGGAGTATGTAGTGTTATACAGTATAAATGGCGTCTCTTTGTCTCATAAATGCGAAAATGTACTTTTTTTTCATTCTGTGTTATACTTAAAATGAGGAGTTTTGAGTTCATGGCAGAAAAAGAGGCAAAAGCAAGAATTAAAATAAATAATTTACTCACCAGTTCTGGATGGCGTTTTTTAGATGATAAAAACGGCTGTTCGAATATTCAAGTTGAGCCCAATGTAAAAATTACCACAAATCAAATAGATGAGTTTGGTGAAAACTTTGAAAAGACTACAAATGGATTTATTGACTTTTTATTACTCGATGAAAATGGAAAACCGTTTATAGTACTTGAAGCAAAGGCAGAAGATAAAGACCCTCTTATTGGAAAAGAGCAAGCGAGAAGCTACGCAACATCTTTAAATGCACGCTACATTATTTTATCTAATGGAAATCAACACTATTTTTGGGATATTGAAAATGGTAACCCAAAAATTATTACTTTATTTCCAAGCTATGAAAGTTTAACTGACACTAGCAAAACCGAAAAAACTCCCTCAAAATTATATAACGAACCTATTGAAGAAGACTACATAGCTGTAATAAAAAACAAACACTATAAAGATGCCCCCGAATACAAAAATGAAGAAACGCGAAAAGCATACTTAGAAGATAGTGGTTTACGTATGCTTAGGAAGTATCAACTAGATGCATTAAGGGCTTTACAGGATAGTGTAAAAGAGGGAAAAGAGAGATTTTTATTTGAAATGGCAACAGGAACGGGGAAAACACTTACCTCTGCTGCCGTTATTAGGCTTTTTTTAAGAACTGGAAACGCAAACCGTGTACTGTTTTTAGTTGACCGATTAGAGCTAGAAACACAAGCAAAAAAGGCTTTTGTTGGTTACTTAAAACCTGACTATAACACGGTAATATATAAAGAAAATAGGGATGACTGGAGAAAGGCAGACATTGTTGTTTCTACGGTTCAAAGTTTAACATTTAATAATAAATATAAACAAATCTTTAAGCCAAGTGACTTTAATGTAATAATTGCCGACGAAAGCCATAGATCTATTAATGGTAACAATAGGGCAGTATTTGAATATTTTTTAGGCTATAAGCTGGGGCTTACTGCAACTCCAAAGGATTATATAAAAAATATTGATGAAACAAGGATTCGCTTTTCTGATCCTAAGGCATGGGAAAAGAGGCAGCTTTTAGATAGTTACCGTACCTTTGGTTGTGAAAGTGGTGAGCCAACTTTTAGATACTCTCTTTTAGATGGGGTAAAGGATGGCTTTTTAATAAACCCTATTGTAGTGGATGCCAGAACCGATATTACCACACAACTTTTAGCCGAAAAAGGCTATGCCGTTACCGTGCAAGGTGATGAAAAAGATGAAGAAAAAGAAGAAACTTTTTTTGCTCGAAATTTTGAGCGTACATTTTTTTCTGAAGAAACAAATAAAATACTGGTAAAAACTTTTATAGATAATGCAAAAAGAGACCCCATAACGGGCGAAATTGGTAAAGGCATTGTTTTTTGCGTGAGCCGCCACCATGCAAGTAAGATTACACAATTGTTAAATGAGTATGCTTCAAAAATGTTTGATGGAAAATATAAATCTGACTTTGCAATGCAGGTAACATCAGACATTATGGATGCCCAAGAGTCTACAATAAAATTTGCAAATAATAACTTAGGTGGGCATACGTCATTTTTAGAAGGGTATAAATCATCAAAGACGCGTATGTGTGTTACCGTTGGAATGATGACAACAGGGTATGACTGCCAAGATATTATAAACATAGCCCTTATGCGCCCTGTTTTTTCGCCAACAGATTTTATTCAAATAAAGGGGCGGGGAACAAGAAAGTTTACCTTTGTGTATAAAAGTAAAGAGGGTATGAGAGAACAAGTTACCGTTCATGAAAAAGAAAACTTTAAGCTCTTTGACTTTTTTGGAAACTGTGAATACTTTGAAGAAAAGTTTGACTACGATGAAGTATTAAAACTTCCAAAGCCACGCTCTAAGGTAGAAAATGGCGGAGGGGAAGGCGAGCCATTAGATGGTTTTGAAAACTTTGACTTTGACCCTTTGCAATCGATTGTTGAAACAGCTATTGGTGTTGAGGGAATGAAAATAGACCGAATGTTTTTTGAAACCTTTGAAAACACGGTTAAAGATGATGAAGATATTAGAAATCAGTATGAACAAGGAAACTATGCAGGTGCAATTCAGTTTATAGAAGAGCGTATATTAAACAAGCCAAAAGAATACTTTACATGGGAAAAATTAAGTTCGGCCTTAAACTATGACAGGCGAATTACGCCAATAGAAATGCTCGATAAAATCTATGGAAAAATAGATAGGGTTAAAACTAAAACTGAGCTTATAAATGATGAGTTTGAAAACTTTTACTTAACACAGAGTTTAAAACACGATGACTTTTGGGAAGTAAAAGACTTTTTTGGAACGTATTTAAGCGATAAGGATGTTAGAAAAGCCATTAAAGAAGAGAACTATCAGTCACTTGGTACTGACATTAGCTCGTACACCTTTAACGATTTAAAAAAAGTCGGAAAAGAGAGAGTAAAAAATATTATAGATTATATTGATGACAACGTAAACTTATCGAGATTTTCATAAAAGATTAAAAGGATTTATATAGATGCTAAACTTTGACATAAAACGAAAAATAAATACACTGCGCGATATATTG
>CAYJFX010000159.1:0-3042 GCA_964369735.1 uncultured Treponemataceae bacterium | reverse complement strand
CATATACAGAGATGTTTCCCTTTACGCGTACCTTCATACCATCTTTGGGATTAAAAGTAAGATAGCGAGATTTTCCCTTAAAGAGAGCAGCGGAAATAGAAGATGTTTCATCTTTTATGACAAAATATACGTGTCCTGAGCTCGAGGGCCGATAATTTGAAATTTCTCCCTCAAGTTCCACACTAAAGAAATTGCTTTCCAGTAAATCTTTTATGCGATTAGTGAGCTGTGTTACGGTGTATGTAGTTGAGGTAGGTTGTTCTCCCATACCAAAATCAAAGTTGTCCACAATTGTTCCTTATAAAATTATTGTAACACATTTAAGAAAAAATGTCAGTAATCTATTTTGACAATAAATCCAATATTTTTTCTTGCAAGTCTATATTTTCTTTACTTAAATGAATGTATTTGTGTCGAATTGATTCAACGGGTTTTTGATTGATGTTTGTATCAAGTACAATAGCAAGGGGACTTCCCTTTAAGACAATAATTCTATCTGCCATTGCAAGCGCCTCTCTAATATCATGCGTTACCATAATTGCAGTGCGTTTTTCTTTTTGTATTAAACTTTGGAAAAGTTCTAACAACTGAAACTTTATGTGTAAATCAAGCGATTGAAATGCTTCGTCTAAGAGGAGTAACTTAGAAGGATATGCAAAAGCTCGAGCGATAGATACACGTTGTTTTTCACCTCCTGAAAGAGTGGAAGGTTTAACGTGTGTTTTATCGCCTAGTGCACATAACGAAATATAGTTTTTTACCCTCTCAGTTTTTTCGCTTAATGGAATATTAAAATTCTCTAATGGAAGTAGAATGTTTTTTTCTACAGTGTGCCATGAGAGGAGTCTGTCTTCTTGAAACACATAAGAATATATGCTATCACATTCAACGCTCCCACTTTCGGCCTGAAGACCTTTACAAATAATATCCAAAAGGGTTGTTTTTCCTGCCCCTGATGGCGCTATTATGGCAGTTGTTTTATTTTCTTCAATGAGTAATGAAAAGTCTCGAAAAATTTCTTTTTTCCCGCGGGTAATAGAAATGTTTTTTATTTTGACAGCACTCATATAGTACCTGCCTTTGTAAAAGTGCATTTCTTTGAAATAATAACTGAAAGGACTTTTTCAAATAAAAAGCTCAGAGCGATAGTTGCTATTGTGTAGGCAAACACATCTGCTGTTTCTATATGCATTTTGCTCATTTGTAAAGCGGTACCAATACCATTTTTTGGAAGACTCAATACCTCGCTTGCAACTACAACTTTCCATGATAAGGCAAAGGCTGTAACACACCCTGAAAAAAAGTATGGTAAAACTTGCGGAAGAATAATGTGCGTGATTTTTTGTTTTTTTGAAAATTGATATACATTTGCCATGTCAACAAGTTTTTTGTCTATTTGTTTTACACCCTGTGCTATAGCTCCCGACATTACTGGGAGAGTCATTAATACTCCAATAAATACATTTACCATGTTTGTTGAAAACCAAAAAATTGCTAATAGAATAAATGATACAACAGGGGCAGTTTTTATGATGCTCATAGGAAAAGAAAAAAACTGCTCTGTTTTTTTTGAAAAACCAGTAATGCATCCCAACAGAATAGAGAGCACAAGTGAAATAAAAAATGAATACAAGGTTCTCGCCGTAGTTGCCACAAGATTTTGCCAAAATTCTTGTGTTTGCATGAGCTCGGTAATGCTCAAAAAAACCAACCTTGGGCTTGGTAATATGAGGGGAGATGCAATGCTTTCACTTTGCAAAACCCAAAGCAAAAGTATTACTATTAGGGGTAATAAAAATGAGTAGAGAATAGAACTTACTGTATTTTTTATTAGCATAGTAAATTTTCCCTTATAAGACCCTTCGACCTCGCTCAGGGTGACACCTATTTACCAAGGCTGTCATTCTAAACTGTTAATCTGTCATTCTGAACCTGTCGAAGAATCTTATAGTCAATAACCCCTAACAATTATACATTATACATTGTAAATTGTACATTATTTAAAATAAAATCCGTTGCCAGGGAGTTTTCCACCAATTGAGTCTGGGTTAGATGCTAAAAATAATCCAAGTAAATCCTCTATGCTTTCTTTTGCTTCTGTTGCAGAAGTCCAGCTCAAAGAAGAAGTTGTAATAGAGCGTGAAACAATTGGAGCCTTTAATCCCAGAGCATGTTTTTCAACTAAACTGCCCGCTTCACTAGGGTTTTCGTTTACCCATTCAATTGACATTTCAACAGATTCTAAAAATGCTGTTAACACTTTTTCATGTTCTTTTGCAAAATCACTTCTAACAACAAGGGCTGTAACAGGGTAGTTATCAGTGTTTCCGCTTATATCCATATACACTTTTTGAATATCAATAACACGCGTTACTTCTTTAGATGCATCTTGCATAATTGCAATGCTTGCAAAAGGCTCAACGAGTAGGGCGTGTTCAATTTTTCCGCTAATAAGGGCTGGTGCAATTTCTGCTGTAGGAATAGAAAAGTCAAGCTCAATTGAGTTTTCATCCTCGCCAACGTTTATACCACTTTCTGTAATAAGGTAGCGAATAAGGTATTCAGGAGTACTTCCTTGACCAGCTACGGTGAGTTTTTTACCTTTTAAATCTTCTAAGCTGGAAACAGAAGAATCCTTACTTACAATTGACATCATACCGTTCCCAGTAATACCTGCTAGCATGAGTGCCCCATTATTTACATTGTACACTTTTGCCGCAGCGTTTACGGGAAGGATGCCAATATCAATTTCACCTTTTAATAACTTTGGTAAAAGCACATCAGGGCTTGCACTCACTTCAAATGTTGAAGGTATTCCGTCAACTGCTGGTGGGTTTTCAAAAAGGTATGAAAGGCCAATGCTTGAAGGCCCATTAAGCCCAGAAACACGGATAGTTTCTATAGTTGGTTCTTGGCTTCCACTTGCAAAGAGTGTGCCTACAAGAAATAGTAGCGTTACTGTAAGTATTTTTTTCATAAAAGTTCCTATTATAAAGTAGTTTAATAAGGTAAGTCTAACTTTTTTTTAGAGCTGTGTCAATG
>CAYJFX010000158.1:0-3052 GCA_964369735.1 uncultured Treponemataceae bacterium | reverse complement strand
GAGCGCCACCTTGCCAAGGTGGATGTCGCGGGTCCGACTCCCGTTTCCCGCTCAAGGCGATTCAGGACTATTCTTGAATCGCTCTTTTTTTATACCGAGAGTGTTACACTCAATAAAAAGGATTAATTCATGGAAACAACTAAAAAATTTGAAGAACTAGAAAAATCTTCAGTTAAACTTACCGTCACTGTACCAAAAAAAGAAGTAAAAAAGAATTATGAAGAACTCATTGCAAAATATGCAAAATCAATTCAATTACCAGGCTTTAGAAAGGGAAAAGTTCCTATAGCTATACTTGAAAGAAAGTATGGCGATGCTCTTAAGCAAGATGTTGCTTCAGATATTATAGAAAAGGCAGTTGAAGAGGTATTTACAGATCTAGATAAAACTGATACAGAACATAGACCTCTTCCATATGGACGCCCATCAATGGATGAGTTTCCGCAAATGGATTTAGATAAAGATTTAGTGTTTTCAATTAAATATGATGTAATGCCCAAAGTAAGCGTAGAAGGTCTTGATAAAGTGAGCATTAAAGAACCACAAGTTACAGTGGGAGATGCTGAATTAAAAGAAGAGCTTGAAAATATTAGAGAACGAAACGCAATGGTTGTTGATAAAAAAGACTCAGAAAAAGCTGCAAAAGATGATGTTGTTACCATTGATTACTTTGAAGTTGGTGATGATGACAAGGAAATTGAAGGCTCAAAACGTGAAGATTTTGTATTTACCATTGGTACAGAACAAAACATATTTAAACTTGATAATGATATTATAGGCATGAAAAAAGGTGATACAAAAGTTATTACTAAAAAATTTGATAAAGATGATGCAGATTCTGACCTTGCGGGAACGACAAAAAAAATCTCTGTTACTATTAAAGCTTTAAAGGTTCGTGACCTTCCAGACCTCGATGATGAACTAGCGCAAGATGTAAACGAAAAATATAAAAATCTTCAAGATTTAAAAGATGACATTAAAAAGAATCTCAGTGTTGCACTAGAAAACAGAATGAGAGAAATTAAAGCAAGTGAAATTTTGGACCAACTTGTAGAAAAGAATCCTATTGATTTACCACTTTCAATGGTTGAGGCGGAGAAGGAATCTCGTTGGAGAATGATGGCACAGCAATTCCAAATGTCACCCGAACAGCTTGAAAGTATGTTAACAGGCTCAGGTCAAACAAAAGATGCTATGCTTGAAACATGGGTAGGCGATTGTGAAAAAATGTTAAAAAGTCGCTTAATTGTTGAAGGATGCCAATAGAAATGAGTATCTTAAAGAAGATATTAAAGAAAAAAAATTGTATACACAGCTTTTTTCTGAAGTAAAAATTGCGAAGGGTGAAAAAAAGACATTTGCTGAGTTGTTTCAAAAACAATAAGTGAAGTTCTGGTTTTGCTCTTTCTAGTACGCGCAGTAATTATATTACTGCGTTAATAAATTAAATGCGTAGCTTAAAATATTTTATAAGTTACATGGGGATACAACTATGAGTGAAAAAGCAAGCAGCCTTGTACCGTACGTTATCGAGCAAACTGGAAATGGAGAGCGCTCGTATGATATTTTTTCTCGACTTTTAAAAGATAGAATTATCTTTGTAGATGGCGAAATTAATGATATTACAGCAGACCTCATTGTGGCACAAATACTCTTTTTAGAGTCACAAAATCCCGATAAAGATATTAGTATGTATATAAACTCACCAGGTGGCTCTGTTACAGCAGGCCTTGCAATTTATGACACAATGCAATACGTTAAATGTGATACCCAAACTATTTGTATGGGGCAAGCTGCAAGCATGGGTGCTATTTTATTGGCCGGTGGTACAAAAGGCAAGAGATATTCTCTTCCTTCAGCGCGTGTTATGATTCACCAACCTTGGGGCGGTGCTCAAGGTCAAGCATCTGATATTGCAATTCAAGCCAGAGAAATAATGCGGCTTAAAAATTTAACTACAGAGTATTTTGCTCATCATACAGGTAAAAAAATTACCCAAGTAGCCCAAGATATGGAAAGGGATTACTTTATGAGTGCAAAAGAAGCCCTTGAATATGGTATTATTGACCACATTACTGAAAGTAGGAGAAAGTAACTATGTCAAAAAATAAAAATAACTTTGGCGCAAGTTGCTCATTTTGCGGAAAACCTTCTTCATCAGCCTTACAGCTTGTTTCAGGTCCAAGTGGAGTGTGCATTTGTAAAAAATGTGTTTCAGTATGTCAAACAATCTTAGAAGAGGATAATGCAAAGTCAAGTCCAATTGAAATTGAAAATGTTCCAACTCCACAAGAGTTTAAAGACTATCTAGATGAGTATGTGGTAAGTCAAGATTATGCAAAAAAGGCACTCGCCGTTGCAGTATATAATCATTATAAAAGAATGGCAATGCAAAGTGGCATCAGTGATAAAAACAATGATGTACAAATTGAAAAGTCAAACATATTACTAATGGGTCCAACGGGCTGTGGAAAAACATTGCTTGCAAAAACGCTGGCAAAAAAATTAAATGTACCATTTGCCATTGCAGATGCAACAACGCTTACAGAAGCAGGATATGTTGGCGAAGATGTAGAAAATGTTCTTCTAAAGCTTATCAATGCTGCTAATGGCAACATCAAAGAAGCAGAACGGGGAATAGTTTTTATCGATGAGATTGATAAAATATCTCGCAGAAGTGAAAATGTGTCAATAACAAGAGATGTTTCTGGAGAAGGTGTACAACAAGCATTGCTTAAGATAATTGAAGGCACAAAGGCCAGTGTACCGCCTCAGGGGGGAAGAAAACACCCAAATCAAGAGTTAATCGAAATTGACACAACAAATATATTGTTTATCTGTGGTGGAGCCTTTGTAGGCTTGGAAAAAATAATAGATTCTCGAGTGAGTCAGCATGCAATAGGTTTTGGTTCTCATCTTAATACTATGACTGACGAAGAAAAAGCAGAGCTATTAAATCAAGTAATCCCAGATGACCTTGTTAAGTTTGGGCTTATTCCAGAGCTTATTGGTCGTATGCCAAACGCCGTAGCTTTAAATGAACTTTCAAAAG
>CAYJFX010000157.1:0-3053 GCA_964369735.1 uncultured Treponemataceae bacterium | reverse complement strand
AGAGCACACAAGCCTTTGTTGCAACTCCGTCAACTATTACCATACAGGTTCCACACGCGCCTTCTGAGCATCCATTTTTTACCGATAAAAGTTTTAATTCGTCCCGCAAAAATGGGAGAAGTTTTAAGTCTTTTTCCGTTTCTATGCTTTCACCGTTTATTGTGAATCTGAACATTGTCCTGCCTCTATATAACTGTACATAGTATACTTACTTATACCAAAAAGATTACTAATTTTGTCACCGCTTTTTGTAACCAAAAAAGCCCCTGAATTATTTAAAAATTCAATAGCACGAATTTTTTCTTCTTTTGTCATTAAAACTGCAGGCTTTCCGATAAGTTTTATAGATTGTTCTATTAAATCGTCAAGTAGTTCATTTACATTTGTAGGAATTGGAGATGGAATATCATTTGATACTGACTCACTCGGCTCAACAAGATTTGCTAAGTCAGATTGAAATGCGAGCATATGCGTAATATCATAATTTACCGCAAAAATAGCTTCAATTTCACCTTTTTTGCCTCGTATGTATAAGGTGCTACTTTTTAAAATTCTACCGTCATGAGTTTTTGATAAATAGTTTAACTTATCACTCAGTGTTTTTGGATCTTTTTTTAATGCTTCTAGTACTATTGGGCTAGGACCTGCCTCACGGTTTCTATGGCTTACATGTCCATTTTCAATGTGAATAATTTCACTAGTGTGTTCTACTTGTGATAATTTATGAATTACGACTTCGCAACTAGACCCAAATTGAGTTGCAATGCACGAAGCCATCTGAAGTAATATATCGAGTTGAGATTTTTCAATCATTTTTTGCCTCCAAGAACCCTACCATTACCATTGTAACATGGTATGCTCTAAAAGACAAGAAATTTTTTTAGGGAATCTTATTATTATTTAGGCGTATAAGAAACCCTAAAAAAGTCATATAAAAACTATATAATTAGTTCACATATTTTTTGTAGTCACTATAACCCTTTTCATCCATTTGGTCATATGGTATAAAGTTGAGTGCAGCTGAATTTAGGCAATAGCGCAAACCACCATCATCTTTTGGGCCATCTGGAAAAACATGTCCTAAATGACTATCACCAAAGGCACTACGCACTTCAGTTCTCGTCATAAAAAAACTATTATCAGCATGTTCTACAATTTTTTCATCACTTATTGGCCGAGTAAAAGAGGGCCAACCTGTTCCAGAATCATATTTATCAGTCGAACTAAACAATGGCTCACCAGTTACAATATCTACATATATACCTTTTTCCTTATTATCCCAGTATTCACCTGTAAACGCTCTCTCTGTTCCATCATTTTGTGTTACATCAAACTGTAAAGGAGTGAGCCGTTGTTGTAACTCTTCAATACTTGGTTTAGTATATTTTCCAGCTGGTTCTTTTTCTGTTTCAAGCACAACCTCGTTAAGCGATGCAAATGAAATGTGGCAATACCCATTGGGATTGTTTTTTAAGTAATCTTGGTGATATCCCTCAGCTAAAAAGTAGTGGTCAAGTACTTGAAGTTCTGTTACTATTTTTGCAGAATAATTTTTTTGAACCTCTTTTATTACTGCTTCAATAATAGGAACATCTGCTGAATTGGTATAGTATATACCTGTTCTATACTGTGTTCCAACATCATTGCCTTGTTTATTTAAACTTACAGGATTGATTATCTTAAAGAACTGCTCTGTTAAAGTTTTTAAGCTAACAATACTCGGGTCATATTGGATGTGCACAGTTTCTGCATGTCCTGTATTCCTATAAATTACATCTTCATAGCTAGGGTTATCAGTTGTACCATTTGCAAAGCCTGATGTTACATCATATACACCAGGGATTCTTGAAAAATATTCTTCAACCCCCCAAAAGCAACCACCTGCAAAATAAATATCGTGTAGATTGTTCATATTGATGTTTACATTAGCCTTAGATCTCATATTCTCTCCACTTTCTTGCTTTGTTTCATTTTTTGCTCCAGCAGTACAGGCCATTAGCAAGAAAAATGCCACAACTGCCATAATGAGCTTTTTAGTTTTCATACTTATAAAACAAGGTACTGAATAAAAGGTAACATCGGCAAGTGATTAAGTTACAGTGCGACCACGCAGGTTCGCACGTACTTTAGAATGTAGCGGCAGAACCTATGTGTTCGCCTCTACATTCTAAAGTCGCCCCTTTCACCAGTTAACTCATAGCCAATGCTGGCAATTTTTTCTCGGAGTTTTGCAATTCCTTCAAGAACTTCATCTCCTGTGCTGATTTTATTATTATACAAAAGATATTTTTTTCGAACATTCAAAGGAGATAAATTCGGCATCACAACATTTGCCCCGCATAGTATTCCCTGTTCCCTGCCATCAGTTGATGCAGTTCCTAAAGCTGTAGTTGCAGGAATGAGAGCTCTAGGCTCAAGGAGCCGAAGAATGCTAATAAGGATAAGCGTTGCATCCACACTCCCATTTGCTTCATTTGAAAAGATACTGTCTACATGGGCTAAAAAAGGTCCAATGCCAAGCATTTCAGGGTGGAGGCTTTGAATAAACTCAAGGTCTTGTACCAGGGTATCAATAGTTTGCCCTGGACTTCCAACCATAAAGCCTGTTCCCGTTTGAAATCCAATCTCCTTAAGTTGTCGAAGGCACTGCAATCTATTTTTTAGACTCATAGATTTTGGGTGGAGTTTTGCATAGTGCCCTTCATTTGCTGTTTCATGTCGAAGTAAAAACCTATTTACTCCAGCCTCTTTGTATGATTCATATTCTTCTCGCGATTTTTCACCCACAGAAAATGTAACAGCGCAGTCAGGATATTGATTTTTTATACTTTGAACAATATCGCAATATACCTCTTTTGTAAAAAAGCCATCTTCTCCGCCTTGCATTACAAAGGTTCGTATTCCTTCAGCGTAACCTAGAGAACAGCATTCTAAAATATCGTCTTTGGTGAGTCTATAGCGCTCGGCATTTTTATTTTGACCACGAATGCCGCAATAAAGGCAATTATTTTTACAATAGTTTGTAAACTCAATGAGGCCTCGCATAAACACTT
>CAYJFX010000156.1:0-3079 GCA_964369735.1 uncultured Treponemataceae bacterium | reverse complement strand
ACAAGCAGGTCTTCACTTTATGTAGAAGTAATTAGAAACAATAAAGTAGTTTTTCATGAACACTCTCTTAATGATGTTGTACTTACACCAAAAACTGCAATGAAAACCATTGTACTTAATGTAGAAGCTAACGATATTCCTTTTGGCAAGTTTAAAGGAGATGGTCTTATACTGGCAACTGCAACTGGATCTACAGCATATTCTGTTGCCGCAGGAGGTCCTGTAGTAGACCCTACCATGGATGTGATAGTCTTTAATCCAGTCTCTCCGTTTTCATTATCAACCCGTCCATTAGTACTTTCAGGTGAAACTACTATAGCTATTGAAGTGCTTCCTTCTAGAACCTCACAGTTCATGGTTGCATGTGACGGACAAGTACAAGCAGATATTCAAATTGGGGATTTTGTAGTTGTTAAACAGTCTTTAAGTCGATCCTTACTTGTGGGTTGCAATTCACAAGTATTTTACTCAGCGCTTCGCTCAAAATTTCATTGGTCAGGAGGTCCCTTTGCTTGAGGATATAAGCATAAAAGATTTTGCACTCATCGACTCTGCTACACTAGAGTTTTCAGATGGATTTACTGTATTAAGTGGTGAAACAGGCGCGGGAAAATCAATTCTTATTGGTGCCATTTCATTTTTGCTAGGAGGCAAAGGTGGCACAGAACTTGTACGCACAGGTTCATCTGAAGCACGCGTAACGGGCACGATAAAAGTCGGCAAACAAAATACTCATGCAACCCAATGGCTTTCAGAGCATAGCATTGAAGACGATAATGGGAGAATACTATTACGTAGATTAGTCCGAGATACAGGGAAGACAGCTGCATGGATACAAGATACACCAGTAACGAGAACAGAACTTGCAGAGTTTACATCTTCTCTCATTGACATACATGGGCAGCATGAGCATCAATCCCTCATGCGAATTGCAGAGCACAGGCGTTATTTAGACTCATACGCGGGTATAGAGAATGAAGTTAATGATTTTACACAATTGTACGCAAAGCTCGTTGAAAAAAGACAACTTTTAGATGATATAGATATTTCAGATAGCCGAAAAGCAGAAAAGATAGATTTATTGACTTTTTCAATCCAAGAAATCGAGGACGCTCAATTAAAAGAAGGCGAAGATACAGAGTTAGCACAAGAAGAGAGCCGCCTATCACAATATGAAAAATTATATCATGAAATTGATAGCTTTACCTCAATAGTAGTAACAGCAGATTCAATGAGCGGCTTAAATACTCTATCAGCATTAAAAAAAGCAAGTGGTAACCTTGCTAGCGCATCAAACATGGATTCATCGCTTGAAAATCTATCTACTAGAGCTGAAAGTGTTTTTTACGAACTATCAGATATAGCAGAAGAAGTACGTAGCTATACACAATCTCTAGTGTTTGACCCCACCCGCTTAGAAGAGATACAAGAGAGACAAGCACTTCTTTTTAAATTAAAAAAGAAGTATGCAAACTCAACACAAGACCCAATCACAGAAGTTATGAACTATTGCTCAAAGGCAAAACAGCAGTTAGAGCAATTTTCATTGGGCGAAACAAATAGAAAAGAATTACAAGATGCAATAATGCAGCTTGAGAGAATTGTATACACAAAGGCCAGGGAAATATCTTCCAAAAGGCGCGTAGCTTCTCAAAAAATGTCGCAAGCAGTTGAAAATGTTTTAGTTCATTTGGGGATGAAGGGTACAAAATTTTACGTACAAATTGAGCAAAAAAAGGCGGTATCAGAAGAACAAAAATGTGGTCCGTACGGCATTGATGATATAGAGTTTTTAATCTCTCCAAACCCAGGAACACCAGCAAAGCCATTGGCAAAAATTGCTTCAGGAGGGGAGCTTTCAAGAATAATGCTAGCCTTAAAAACAGTATTAGATCGCTCTGACACTACAGGTACGCTCATTTTTGATGAAGTTGATACAGGTATAGGTGGTGAAGTATCTGTTGCAGTTGGGAAGCACCTAAAGCTTCTCGCAAATGGAAGGCAAATTTTATGTATTACACACCTCGCGTCAATCGCAGTTTATGCCGATACTCAAATAAAGATTGAAAAATCTGTGCAAGGTGACAAAACAGCTACAAAGGTTAAAGTTATTGATGGGGAGCGACGAGTTGAAGAAATAGCAAGAATGCTTTCAGGAGACTCAGTTAATCCTGCTTCATTAGAACATGCTCGGACCTTGCTAGCAAATTATGGAGAAAAATAATAATGGCAAAAATTACAGAAGATTCAAGAAATCTGTTTACCACTAAAATGACGCCACATAAAGAATCAATAGATCGAATTTTAGAAAAAGAAAAGAGTATCTTAGCCACGATGCAGAAAGATGATCCAGGCAATGGGCAAAAAAAAATATTGCTTGCAGAAGATATGATTCACACAGCAACAATCTATGTTCTCATAAATAATCTTTCTCTTGAACTACTAGAAACAAAAAACACCGATGCACTTAACGAAGGCAGAAAAGCATTGTATAAAGCTATAATTTATTTAGAAGAAGTTGTTACAAATATGATTGATGCAGCCTTTAATGAATATGAAGAAGAAGTATCCAAAATTGCTGCTATACCTTTATCCCAGCGATATCACTTAGTGAGAAAAATAGGGCTTGGCATTAGATTAATAGTTGATGCTTATGGTGACAACACAAAGTGGAAGTGGACTTTTGTAGAGCTAGAAGGGCGTTTTGCTACTGTTTCAAAGAACTTACTCGATTTAAAAGAAACGTGTAAAATATATTTTGACCCAAGACATGCAGAATATGATGTATCAGTCTTTTATTTACGTTTAGTAAAAAAACTCCTAAGTGATTCTGCAGATGGATATAGAGACCGATATGAACTTTCAACACACCGGTTAGATGATATTCGTTTAGCTATAAATTATCTAACTGCGCTTCGACGAATTCAAATTCTATTAGGCGAAAAAGATGAAGCAGAGGAAGTTAAAAAGAAAGCAATAGTTTGGAAAACAAAAATGGAAGTCGACCAAAAGAAAGGAGTCAGTAAATAATTAATAATTAACAATTAATAATTTATAATTGTTTATGAATAAACCTGTT
>CAYJFX010000155.1:2185-3161 GCA_964369735.1 uncultured Treponemataceae bacterium | reverse complement strand
ATATATATAATAGTAATAGTAATAATAAGGGTTGTTAATATGTTAAAAAACATTTTATTTGCATATATAATAATAATTTAGTGTTCTAAAAACTCTATAGTTTTTATACCTTACTTATGCACATATTAACAGCATATTGACTTTATAGTTATATATTAACACATTATTAACAATTTGTGTACATTATTTTAATGTCTTTTATAATCCTTTATAGTTTTCATTATTCCCTGTATTTTATAATCTAATTTAGAATCATTTTTAATATCGTTTTCTATTTTTTTACATGAATGCATAACTGTAGTATGATCTTTATTTCCAAACTCTAATCCTAATTCTGTAGTTGAATACTCTGTTAGGTTTTGAGCTATATACATGGCTATTTGTCTTGCAAATACAATATTTTTTTTTCTTGTTTTTCCTTTTATATCAGAAATAGAAATATTATATTCTTCAGCTACAACTCGTTGAATAATATCTATACTTACGTTTCCTTGTTGAGGAGCTGAAAACTTATCTCTGAGTTGATTATATGTAATGTCTTCAGTTAAAGTAGTACCTGTTAATTCTGCATATGCAATAATTGTTGTTAAACATGATTCTAAGTCTCTTACATTTGTTTCTATATTTTTGGCTATAATATTAAGAACTTCTTTTGGTATATTATCAATAATTTTAGGAGATATTTGAGTTCTTAAATAATCAAGTTTTTTTTCAAGTATTGCAATTCTCGTTTCGTATTGAGGAGGTAGTAAGTCTACATTTAAGCCTCTACCGAAACGGGACTTTAGTCTTTCTGTTATATCTTTTAATTCAGTTATAGGTCTATCACAAGTGAATACAATTTGCTTATTTGCTTCATAAAGAGAATTAAAAATATGAAAAAGTTCTTCTTGTGTTGATGATTTTCCTTGTAAAAAGTGAATATCATCAATAAGTAATATATCTGCGGTTCTATATTTATTTACAAATTTTTGAT
>CAYJFX010000155.1:0-2168 GCA_964369735.1 uncultured Treponemataceae bacterium | reverse complement strand
CCTTATCTTTTATTGCCCAAATAAATTCATTTGTAAAATTTTCTGCAGTAATATATATTATTTTTTTATACCCATTTTCATGGAGTGCATTTCCGATTGCTTGTAAAAGATGTGTTTTTCCTAGACCAACACCACCATAAAATAATACTGGATTATAAAGTTTACCAGCATTTTTTGAAATAGCTAAGGCTGCATTATAGGCAAAGGAGTTATTATCTCCAGTAACAAAAGAATCAAAAGTATATGCAGAGTTCATATCAGGATGATCTTTTTGAATTTCCTTTTCTGCTTTTTTTGATACTTTTTTTGAGGGGAGATTATCATCTGTTTCCTCTTCATTTACTGAAGTAGGTTTTTCAACTGCTTTTACTATATGATCAAATGAAAAATCTCTACCTGTAAGTTCTTTCATTTTATCAACAAGTATTTTATCATAGTCTCTAGAAAAAAAATTTTCTTTCATAAATAATGAAGGAAAAGCAATAGTTATTGTTGTGTCTTTTGAATCAATATATGAAAGGGGTAAAAACCACATATCATATTCTGATGACCTTCCTTCTTCATTTAGAGTATTCTTTATTTGAGATATGGCTTCTTTCCAAAAATCTATGTAATTACTTGTAGGCATATTCGTATTATAACCTACCTTTACTTTTTTCTGCAATACAGATATAATGAATTCTCGATTTTTTTCATAAAAAAAGGAATAACTATGACAGCCAATTATTCAGCCACTAATATTCAAGTGTTGAAAGGACTTGAAGCCGTTCGCAAAAGACCAGGTATGTATATTGGGTCAACAGGACCTGATGGACTACACCACCTTGTATATGAAGTTGTGGACAACTCTATTGATGAAGCAATGGCTGGTCATTGTGATAGAATACTTGTTGTGTTGGAACCAGATGATTTTGTTCGTGTTGAAGATAATGGTCGTGGTATTCCTATTGATATTCACCCTGGAGAAGGTATAAGTGCTCTTGAATTGGTACTTACAAAACTTCATGCTGGGGGAAAATTTGATAAAGGTTCTTATAAAGTTTCTGGGGGGCTTCACGGGGTTGGTGTTTCATGTGTAAATGCACTATCAACAACACTAGAAGCATATGTTGAAAAAGAAGGAAAAAAATACTTTCAAGAATTTAAGATTGGAAAGAGCCAAGCACCTGTTAAAGAAATTGGAACATCAGATAGAAGAGGGACAACAATTCGTTGGAAGCCAGACCCTACAATTTTTTCTGAAACCACAACGCACAACTTTGATGTGCTTTGTAACAGGCTCAGAGAGTTAGCTTTTCTTACCAGTGGTGTAACAATAACCTTTAGAGATGAAAGACTCTCAACTCCCAAAGAGGTTGTATTTCAGTTTGATGGTGGTATACGCCACTTTGTAAAGTATCTAAATGAAGGAAAATCTGTTACCCCAGCTGAGCCAGTTTTTATTTGTGGTGAAAAAGAAGATGTTGTTGTAGAAATAGCTCTTCAATACAATGATGGGTATAATGAAAACATTTTATCCTTTGTAAATGACATTAATACTAAAGAGGGTGGAACTCACCTAGAAGGATTTAAATCTGCTCTGACTCGTGTAATGAATGAGTTCTTAAAGAACAATGCAAAACTTCAGAAAAAAATGGAAAAAGAAGAAAAGCTTACAGGTGAAGATGTTCGTGCAGGTATTGCTGCCGTCATTTCTACTAAAGTTCCAGAGCCTCAGTTTGAAGGACAAACAAAAACAAAGTTAGGAAATACAGAAGTTCGTGGTATCGTAGATTCTTTAATGACAGAAAACCTAACACTCTTTTTTGAACAAAATCCGAAAATTATTGAGCACATCCTCGAAAAGTGTGTTTCAGAAGCCATGGCTCGAATTGCAGCTCGTAAAGCAAAAGAAGCAACAAGACGAAAAAGCTCCTTAGATAGTTTTGGTCTTCCTGGAAAACTTGCAGACTGTTCTTTAAAAGACCCTTCACAATGTGAAGTATACATAGTGGAAGGGGACTCTGCCGGCGGTTCAGCTAAAAAAGGCAGAGACAGTAAAACACAAGCTATTCTTCCTCTTTGGGGTAAAATGCTTAACGTAGAAAGAACAAGACCAGAAAAAGTTATTAGCAATGAAAAACTTCAGCCAGTTATTGCTTCTTTAGGAACAGGAATTGGAAAAGATT
>CAYJFX010000154.1:0-3177 GCA_964369735.1 uncultured Treponemataceae bacterium | reverse complement strand
CCCAATCTCCCTCTTTATCAATTGGTTTTGAGTAGTCAATTGGCCAGTAAGAGTATAAGGCTCCTCCAATCGAATGTACACCCAGTTTTTCAAGCTTTTGTAATAAATCTGTAAAAAATGCGATTCCATTTTTTCTGATGGTGTCATCTTTAGAAGAAACATTTTGCTCCGCAGATGGGCCGTGTCCGACAGTGAGTATTACACCTTTGTCTTCTGCTCTTTTTCTAAGTTCTGATAGTTGCGAATCTGAATAAGATGCAATAGGAGTGGCCGCTATTTCTAGTATATCAAAACCCAAGGTAGCGGCTTTGTCAATGTAATACCCGTAATCTGCACTCCATTCATTTTCCCAATATGCATAATAAATACCAAATTTCATTATATACTCCTTTTTATATATATATATACACCGTTCACAAGTACTTATAGTATTTCTTAACTGTGTTAATAAATACTATAGCAAGTTAGTGTATATGTCAAGGTGTTTTAAGGAAAAATGAAAAAAAACCAATTTTAGTAGTAAAATGACGAAATTCAACTTGACAAAGAGCGACTCTATCGATATTATTGATTAACAAAGTTAATACATGAATATGCTTTTGCATATAACGGAGGAAAAATGAAAGCACTATTATTAAAAGAAGCAAAAAAACTTTCGCTAGAAGAAGTCTCTTTACCTGAATTGAACGATGATGAAGTTCTTATAAAGGTTATGGCTGCCGGAGTGTGCGGTACAGATCTTCACTTATTTGAAGGCGAGGGGGGCGCAACGGATAGTGTTCTACCACTCGTTATGGGGCATGAATACTCTGGAATAGTTGAAAAAGTAGGTAAAGGCGTAACAGGATTCTCAGTTGGCGATCGTGTGTGTATGGATCCAAATTTATATTGTGGAGAATGTTATCAGTGTAAGTGTGGAAAGGTGCAATACTGTTTGAATCCTATGTGCTATGGTGTTATGCGCTTTGGCGGTTTTGCACAATACAGTATAATTAATAAAAAAGTTCTTTATAAAATACCCGACTCAGTAAGCTATGAAAGCGCAGCATTAATTGAAATGGTTGCATGCTGTTTACATGGTATAGACAGAACAAATATTCAAGCAGGTGACACGGTTGCGATAGTAGGCTTTGGTTCAGTTGGACAAACTATGATGCACTTGGCAAACCTTTCTGGAGCTGCAAAAATTGTGGTGCTTGAGCCAAATGAAGAAAAAAGAAAATTGGCACTTGAAATGGGTGCGGTACTTACCATTGACCCATCTGGTGAAAATGCAGTAGAAAAAATTGAAAAAAGTTCTGTACGATCTATTGATAAGGTTATTGAGTGCTCAGGTAATATTCATGCAATGCACTCTGCAGTTGAAATTGCATCAAAGGGTGCAACCGTTATGCTTTTTGGTTTAACTTCTGCGGGTACAAAAATGACCATTTTACCATTTGAAGATGTGTTTAGAAAAGAGCTCATTATAACATCATCATTTGTAAATCCTCTTTGTACACAGCGCGTAATTGATATGATGGAAACAAAGGTTCTTGATGTTGAATCAATAATCACTGATAAAATTCCATTAGATAAGTCAATTGAGGTGTTTACTGATTCTAGCTATAGGAGTCGCGGAAAGATATTAATTCTACCAAATGCATAATGATAAAATAAAAGGAAACAAATATGAAAAATCAAACAGCGTATCTTGACGATATCAGGACAATAAATATTCGAGACTCAGAAATGCCAGCTGTTGGACCGGATGATGTATTAGTAAAAATATCTCATGTGACCATTTGTGGTTCTGATGCTCATTTTTTCGAAGACCCTAGCTTTGGGGGCATGATAAAAAATCCTAAGCTGCCAATTGTTCTTGGACACGAATGCGGTGGTATTATAGAAGAAGTTGGAAAAAATGTAACACATTTAAAAGTTGGGGATAAGGTTGCAATAGAGCCAGGAGCAGGATGCGGTGTTTGTTCGTACTGCCTTGAGGGGCATTATAATTTATGTAGAAAAATGGACTTTATGGCAGCTCCTCCATTTACAAGATGGGCGCTGTCTCGCTATGTGTCACATCCTGCAAAAATGGTTTTTCCGCTTTCTGAAAATATGAATACGGTGGAAGGGGCTCTTATTGAACCTCTTTGCGTCGGAATGCATGCCGTAAAAAGGAGTGGTGCTACGCTTGGGATGACTGCTGTTGTTCTTGGTACGGGCTGTATTGGTCTTATGGCTATTGCATCATTAAAAGCGATGGGTGTGCAAGATATTATTGTAGTTGATTTATATGATTTGCGCCTTGAGTTTGCAAAAAAAATGGGTGCAACTACGCTTGTAAACGCAAGTAATGAAGATGTGGTAAAAAAGGTGCTTTCATTAACTGATGGGCTAGGGGCGAATATAGTTGTAGAAGCAGCTGGGAATGCAAAAACTGCATCCATGACGGTTGATTTAGTACGACCAGGTGGAAAAATCGTAATGGTTGGAAATATACATGGTGAAACACCTTTTAGGTTTATGGCCGCTAATGATAAGGAGGCTGATGTAATTAGTGTTTTTCGGTATGTAAATATGTATCCAACTGCAATTAAGGCGGTTGCAAGTGGATTAATAAATGTGAAAGACATGATTACAAAGACGTTTCCGTTTGAAAAAACGCAAGAGGCCTTTTTGTGTGCAAGTGATGAGCGTGATAAGGTTATGAAAATAGCAATTGAATTTTAATACAAAAATATTGAGCATTATTTTAAGCAGGAGAGTCCTACATCTCCTGCTTTTTTTAAATATTACGAGTAAATTCCCCAAAAAATCTTTAAAAGCGCTTGCATAAAAATAATATTTATGGTATAAATTACTTCCACGTCTCTTGTGCTTTAATAAGTGTGAAGGTGTGGAACGGAGTATGTAAATGCTCCAAGGGTTCTTTGAGAAGCAAGTGGTTTTATTAAACGGTTTTAATAAAAATCAGTGTAACCGTAAAGGTTTTATCGAAAGATTTTATCAGGTTAGCACGACCCAAGATGTAAATTGATGCTTGTCGTTGACGGCATCTAATAAAATTTGGCATCAAAAGGGTTCTTGGTTTGATCATAACGCCAGTTATGAATCATGGCTCTAGGATGCCAAACCGGTCATCAAATGTAGGTTTGATGATGATAGGTGGATCCGGTCAAGGGTGACTGAAAA
>CAYJFX010000153.1:0-3308 GCA_964369735.1 uncultured Treponemataceae bacterium | reverse complement strand
ATGGTTGCATTTCCCTCGTTATAGATTCCGCCTCCAGCTCCCATTGTATTGTTTTGAAAAATAGAATCTCTCACTATGAGCGTACCTTGGTTAAAAATGCTTCCGTAAGAATAATTACTCCCGTTTGTACTAAAGTTATTTTCAAAAATGCTATTAATAACTTCCATAGTACCTGTTTCAGTATTATAGATAGCACTGCCATGCTGAGATGAGTTTGCTCGAAAAGTTGAATTAGTTATGAGTGCATTCCCTGAGTTTCTAATAGCCGCCCCTCGCCCAAGACCGTTGGGATTGTTTTCGCTTATTTCAATAGAGTTGTTTTCAAATAATGACGCATCTATAAAAAGGCTTCCAAAATTTGAAACGACACTGCTACCTTGCCCGTTCAAATTATCAGATATAATTGAGTTTGTAATGTTTAGTATGCCGTTGTTTGAAATGAAGTCAGTACCGGTTGAAGTATTATTGCTTATTTTTATATTTGTAAGATTTAATGTAGAGATTTCAGAAACATCTAAAAATGCTCCGGTTGAACTTGTTAAAGAAAAGGCATTGGAAGGATTATTATTGCGAGCATCAGCAACATTCCCTTCAATTGTTAGCACTCCGTCATCATCAAAGTTTGTTCCGAAACGACCAAAATCAAAGGTAAGATCGTTACTAAGAGTAAGATCTCTGTTTCCTTCTGAGTTTACAATATTTTGTAAATCATTAGATGTTTGTGAAATTAAAGCATAGTGCTGAAAACAAAAAATGGTTAATATGAGTAAACAATGACGCGCTTTATACACAAATACCTCCCAAAATGACGTGTATCCTCTATTAGTCTTAAATGTTTTAAATTGAATACATATAAATTTTGATTATTTCATCAATACAATAATAAGCGCAATAGGCTTTAGAAAAAAGCCTATTGCGCTTATTTTAGGACCATTGTACACCTTTACGGTTACTGATACACACTTAAAAAGTCGAACACAGTGTTTTCACCTGTAAAATGGCCAGCACCAGCATAAATAAAGGTAGTACCACCCTCATTTAGGTACGTAACAATCTTATCCGCCCAGTTTTTATTTCTGTCCTCAAGAAGTATTTTTATATACCGTTGTTCAAGCTCACTTCCACCAAGTGGTTCGTTTACAATATCTGATAAGATATCCTTATCGTCTTCAAGATATGCAGTATACATTACTTGTAACACGTCACTTTGATCTTCTAGCATGCTTTCTTGTATCATTTCTTTTACTATGGTTACTTGTTCGTCGTAAGTAAAATCCCCAAAACTAATGAGTGACATTTGTGTATCAAGTGACTCAATCCCTTCTACAGATCTACCCATTTCAAGCGCATATGCATATAAATTGGTATCTAATCCGTATTCTGAACTTAATCCAGAATCGACCATTGCCTGTTCTAAAATTATAGTAGTAAGTACCCATGGTTCAAATATTGAAAAACTTTCTAAAATCTCTTGACTATAATTACTATAAAGATATTCAATCTCTTGTTCATTAAATGAGTCATATAAATTTCGTGTAAGATTAAGACCATCCATAACTTCCTTACCAAGTTCGGATACTGCTTTATTTATATCATCAGAAGATAATTCTGCAACTAATCGATCTGCATACTCAAAAGCAGCTACAGTGTAATCAGATAGTGGGTACATACGTTCATCACCTAAATGAATAGTTCCCAATACATATACTGTTGATGGAGTCCCATCTTCAGACATACCATGTATTTCCCAAAACATTCTTTCATCAGTCTCAATTATTTCAAATGTATTAGCAGCTTTAAGAGGGGCATCACCTGTCGTTGCACAAGCAAAGATAATAAATGTAAAACACAACGCAATGAGGCACTTAATAATAGCATGAAACTCTTTTTTCATATTTACTCCATATAAACCGAGATAATAATTATTTACAGTACGTTGTAAATGTATCTATGGTAACTGTACAATACCAAAACTATACTGTAAAGTCAATAGTTTTGATTTTTTAATAAGCATAAAAAAAATGCGATGTTTCCATCGCATTTTTTTTGTTGCATAAATTTCTAGAACTACACCCTAACAATTCGTAATTCATACATAAGAATTACGAACTAGCCTTATCGCTTTAAGCTCAATACAGTATCAAGTAATGTGTCTGCAGTTTGTATTGATTTAGAACTTGCTTGGAAACCTCTCTGTGTTACAATCATGTCAGTAAATTGTTCTGTGAGGTCAACATTAGACATTTCTAATGCTCCTGCTAGTACTGATCCCTTACCGGCAATACCAGAAGTACTAATATTTGCAAGACCTGAGTTATTTGATTGTACGTATGTGTTGTTACCAGCTTTTTCAAGACCGCCTTGGTTTGTAAAAGAAGCAAGTGCTACTTGTCCAATTGCTCTATTTGTGCCGTTTGAATACACACCAGTGATAATTCCACTTTGATCAATTTTAAAATTGTCTAAATAACCCATTGTGTAGCCATCCTGGAAAAAAGCCTTTGTAGAACTTTGTGATGCGCTTTGTGTTACAGTATTTTGTTGACTTCCTATTTCACCTAAGTTAAGGTTAAAGGTTTGGCGAAGAGGTGCACCAGTTCCATCAGGGGTTGAATCTGCTACATCAAATGATACTTGTAAGCCAATTTCACCTGTTGGGTTTGAAACATTTCCTGCTGTATCAGTTACTGATAGCAATGTACCAGTATTATCAAATTCAACTACGAATGTGTTTCCAACACCTGCTGTTGTTCCCAAGCCTACACGTGTTTGTGTAGGGAGGGCTGCATCTGGGTCAACATTCACTGTTGCAGTCCATTGGTTAGGAGTACCTACAACCTTTGTAAATGATACTGCTAGGTTATGTTCATTTCCAAAACTATCATATACATTAAACTCTGTAGCCCAAGTACCATTAGCAATATCAGCTGGAGTTGCACCCGCTAGAATTTCTGTGGTGTTTTTGTCTAAGTTACATGCAAAATCTACATTTGTTGTTGCTCGTGCAGGGTCCTTTGCACCGATTGGGATTATTAAATCTTCCGTATTTCCAGCTGAATTAATTATCATTTGCCCATTTAGATCTTCAGCCATCCAACCTTGCACCCTAAGACCATCTGCAGGATTTACCAATGTACCATCTCTATCAAGACCAAAGGCTCCAGCTCTCGAGTAGAAAGTTTCTTCACCATTTTTAAGTACAAAAAAACCATTTCCTTGTATAGCAATGTCTGTTCCTACACCTGTTGACTGCAAGTTACCTTGTGTAAAAATGGTATCAATAGATGCAACCATTACACCAAGTCCAA
>CAYJFX010000152.1:0-3382 GCA_964369735.1 uncultured Treponemataceae bacterium | reverse complement strand
GTTCTGGCTGCGTGTTTCTTTCGGTTTTAAAAACATATTTTAACACGCATGCAGATTGCGAGCAGTTGATGGATGTTTACTGCCACGCAACAGATATTTCTGAAAAAGCCTTAGCTGTTGCAAGAAAAAACACCTACTCTTTGTTAGACGCGACACAACAAAAGGCCATTTCCTTTTTTCAAAGTGACTTGCTTGATGCCGTGAAAAGTGAAGAGCGTTATGATCTGATTGTTTCAAACCCCCCGTATGTTCCTAAAGGCATTGTTGACCAATTATTATTGGATGGAAGGGCCGAGCCTCGAATTGCCTTGGATGGCGATATTGGAAGTGAACATAGTGATGATGGACTTTTTATTATTAGAAGGCTTGCCAGGCAAACATTTAAGTCCTTAAAAAATGGAGGATTTTTTCTTGTTGAAACAGGAGAATACAATGCAGAAGAAACACGCACCCTTATGCAAAAATGTGGTTTTTTTGATGTGCAAACGTTTGAAGATCTTGCAGGGCAGATGCGAGTAACCATTGGGAGAAAGCCATGAGCCAGTTTCAATATAATGACAGCATAACAGATATCCTAGAAATTGAAAGAGAGTTTTTTTACTCGTATAACGATTATACCGATGACGAAAAAGAACTTTTTTCTAAGGCTCTTTCGTATCTTGTAAGCCTAGTAGGAAAAAGAAAGAAAGAGTGGGAAGAAGCAATGCATCTTCACCCTGTTAGAGTAGCTTCAATTTTAGCCGAAAATAATTTTGATATTGAAACCATTGTTGCAGGACTTTTGCACAATGCACCTTTAAGTGAAGGCTTTGATGAGGTGTTCTTAGAAGAAAACTTTGGAAAAACTATTTTAAATCTTGTTCTTTCGGTAAAGCGCATAACCGGCCTTAATTTAAATAGTTCTACTTTGAGAGAAGCTGACTCTAAGCGTAAAATGGTTTTTGCCCTTGTAGATGATATACGGGTAATTTTTATAAAACTTGCTGACAGGCTCGACTTTATACGCATTGCTCAACACTTTGATGAAGATTTTCAAAAAGACTTGGCAAGCGAAGTGGTATATATTTGGACCCCAATTGCTAATAGGCTTGGTATGGCAAACCTAAAAATTGAGCTTGAGGACTTATCGTTAAAGTACTCAAACCCTGATGTTTTTGCCCAATTAAAGCAGCTTGTTTCATTAAAAAAAGGGGAGCGCGAGGCATACCTTGAAAATGTTCAAAAAGAACTGTACAAGGCTTCGAGTAGGGCGGGCATAACCATTGTTGTTCACACCCGAGCAAAGCATTTTTATTCAATTTATCAAAAAATGAAAAAGAAGAACAGGAGCGCAGAAGAGCTATTAGACCTGTTTGCTGTTCGTATTTTATGTGAAAATGATGCTGATTGTTATACCATGATTGGGCTTGTACATAGTTTATGGAAGCCACTTGATGGTAGATTTAAGGACTACATTGCAAACCCAAAATCTAACGGTTATCAAAGTATTCACACAACGGTAAAAAGAGATAGCTCACCCCTTGAAATACAAATTAGAACACATTCTATGCACTCTGTTGCCGAGTTTGGTGTTGCAAGTCATTGGCTGTATAAAAAAGGCTTTAACAAGGATTCTGTTTCAGAAGGTGATTTAGATTTAGTAAAAGATTTAAAACAGTTAAAAAACACTTATATTGATGATGGCGACTTTTTTACTAAAATAAAAGAAGAACTATTATCAGATTCTATTTTTGTTTTTACCCCTTTAGGTGATGTTCGAGAACTTAGAAGTGGTTCTACCGCAATTGATTTTGCCTATTCAATTCACACTACCATTGGGCAAACAATTGTTGGCGCAAAGGCAAATGGGAAAATTATTCCCCTTTCTCGCGCATTAGAAAATACCGAAGTTATTGAGATTTTAACAAATCCCCAAGCACACCCCACAGTTAACCAATTAGAAATGGTTGTATCAAACAGGGCTCGAGGAAAAATAAAAGCATGGCTAAACGAAAATGAAAGTATTTTTGAAGTAGATAAAAATCTTAGTGCTACTGGCAAGGATGATTCTACAAAAGAAAGTGAAAAACGGCCAGTTAAAAGGCTAAGTGGAGAAACAGGCGATAGTGCAGGAATTGAAAGGGCCTCCGCTCATTCTGTTCGGATTAAGGTAGATGAGAAGTCAAAATACATGGTACGAATTGCTAATTGTTGTGTTCCAACAAGGGGGGATGCAATAGTTGGATACGTGTCTCGCGGACGTGGTATTATTATACACCGAGAAGATTGCCCTAATTTTAAGAACATTCAAAATATAAGCGAAAGAAATATTGCCGTTGAGTGGCAAAACATACAAGGAATTGAAGAGACATCTAAAAAGAAAAAGTAAGTTTATTTTTTTGCGTACTCTTGTTTTTCTGCATCGTGTGCATCAATGTGTTCACTTTCGTGCACATAATCCCAAAACTTTTTGCTCACACTTTTTTTATTTGTATCGCTAATTCTATCCCATTGGTAGCCCTTAAAAAGGTCTCTCAGCACAAACTTTTCACCAGCATTTAATAAGTGTGATTCATGCTTTGCCATATCGAGTAAGTTATCCACATCTTCATGTTCTAGTGTCATAGTATTCTCCTATATATTTATTGTACTATGGAATTATCGTTAAGGCAAGGGTAGAAATTTTGTTTTTTGCATTTGAGAAATAAGTATGAGTAAGATGTTTAATTATCACTAAGAAAATGTATGGGTAAAAAGTAAACTTTGTAAAACTTCATCTTCTTGCCATTTTAGAAAAATAAAGGTACAATAGGTAAATACATGAAAATACTTTCAAGCGAACAGCGTACTGTTTCTGCAGACCCATCCATTTCCTACACACTCACGCGCAAAATGGTAAAAAATACAAATCTTCGCATAAAGCGAGACTGTAGCGTTTTAGTGTCCGCGCATCCTTTTGTGCCAATACAACAAATTGATTCCTTTGTGTTAAGTAAAAAAGATTTTATAGAAAAAAATAAAAAGCGGTTTTTAGAAAAGCAAAAAGAAATGCCATCTAACAAACAATACATTAACGGCGAAAGTTTTTATCTTTTGGGTAAGCACCTTCGCCTTAAAGTGTTTGAGTCCACTACAAACTATGTTGAAAATGATGGTACCTTTTTAAAGCTCTATGTAAAGGGTGCTACAAACTTTTCTACAAAGCAAAAAGTAATGAACTTATTTTTTGACGCTGAGGTTAAAAAGCAATTCACGCAAATAATGGAAGAAACGCACAAGGTGTTTTCTAAGTACGGTGTTTTGTATCCACAGATGAAAATGAGAAACATGAAAAGTAGGTGGGGCTCTTGTGCAACAAAAAAAGGCATAATTACGCTAAACAAAAAGCTTATTGAAGCCCCCA
>CAYJFX010000151.1:0-3434 GCA_964369735.1 uncultured Treponemataceae bacterium | reverse complement strand
ATAAAAATCCTGTTACCATTGTTGTACCATGCCACAGAGTTATTGGTTCAAGCGGTAAGCTTGTTGGCTACGCAGGAGGACTAGCAATGAAAGAGTACTTACTTAAAATGGAGAATGAAAATAAATGAGCAAAGTAATTGTACTGTTTGAAGTAACGCCAACGAAAGAAGGGATGGAAAAATATTTAGAACTTGCCGCAATGCTAAAACCAATGCTTTCAAATGTAGAAGGCTTTATTAGAGCTGAAAGATTCCAAAGCTTAAATGAAGAAGGAAAACTTCTTTCAATGAATATATGGGAAAATGAAGAGGCCGTAACTAAATGGCGGAACACTATGGAACACCGCATGAGCCAAGCACAAGGAAAAAACAAACTGTTTGAAAGTTATAAAATTACGGTGTGTTCTTCTATTAGAGAGTATACAAACTTAGATAGAAAAGAAGCTCCTGAAGATTCAAATAAGTATTTTTCAAGCTAGTAACATAAATTTAACGCTCATCACATAATTGAAGTAGCTTTTTTGCAGTGTTTGAATTTCTAATAGTAAGATAACTGTAGATGGATGTACTTGCAACTTTAGACCATCTCGTTTTACTAAATGTTTCCTTCGGTGCTGACCAAAATATGACATTTTCAAAAAATGCAACTTTTTCGTATTCTTCTTTTGCATCACCTACAGACTTAAAAACATCTTCTACCGTTATTGGCGGAATTAAAAAGATAGCATTGTGTACTATTTCAGTTTCGGAATCAGCATCCCACCATTCTGGTGCACTTACAAGAGCTGCAGATAATTCACTGTGTGAGATAATTGCAACAGGAATATCAAGCAAAAAGGTTTCACTTATTGCCGTTTTGCACAAGTGGGTAAGTTCTTTTTTTTCAACTATTTCGCTAGAAAAAAGAACGTTGCCGCTATTAATGTAGGTACTAACATTAGAGAATCCTATATCTTCAAAAGTCTTTTTTAATATTGGCATGGAAACTTTATTTTTTCCGCCAACATTTATGCCCCGCAATAATGCTATATATTTTATCATATCTAAGATTATACCACACATTTTTAATAAGAGTTAGAAAAAGGATAGAGACTTATAAGATTGAACTAAGCTATATAATATGATATACTGGGCATTGTATCGGAGGGAGGCATTGATGGAACAATGCGAACATGAAGAATATCTTTCTAAGCAACTACCTTTTTGGGGATACTTAACAGAAGAAGAAAAAGCCCTTTTATGTAGTAATACTAAACAGGCGAAATACCCAAAAGGAAGCTATATTCATAATGGGAAGGATGATTGCATTGGTGTTTTACTAGTAACCACTGGCCACATTCGCACATTTACGCTATCTGAAGACGGGCGAGATATAACACTGTATAGATTATTTGACGATGACATATGCATACTTTCTGCTTCGTGTGCAATAGAAGCCATAACATTTGATGTTATAATTGAAACAGAAGAAGACACCGAATTACTTTTGATAAATGCAAGCACATTTAATCACTTACAAAAAAACAATGTGTATGCTGAAAACTTTGCATATAAACTTGCTACAACCCGTTTTTCTGATGTTATGTGGACAATGGAGCAAATTCTATTTATGGGAATAGACAAACGCCTTGCAATTTTTTTGTGGGATGAAATGAGTAAAACCAAAAATAATGAAATACATATGACTCATGAACAAATTGCACGGTTGATGGGAAGTGCTAGAGAAGTGATTTCGAGAATGTTAAAATACTTTACGAGTGAAGGGATTGTTGATGTTGCACGAGGTAATATACGAGTCATCGATAAAGTAAAACTACGAAAACTCGTATAACAAATCCCTCTGCAACTTTCAGTACGTCCAAAGTCTAATTTTTTTTAGTTTTATATTTTGAAAAGGGAAGCACAATCGAAACACCAATAAAAGCTAATCCAGCTATCATAAGTCCTTCAAATCCAAAATTAAGTAGCGAAGGATAAGAATCAGATATGTCAAAGAGCGTCAATTTCCCGACATTCATAACATCAAACAATCCTATACTTTCCCACAAACCGTATGTCATTGAAAAAATCCATGCGCCAAGCAGTCCACCTAAAATAGCTGCAATAGCTTTACGCCCACCGTTGCCCCCACTTGCAGCTACACAAGTACCTGGGCAGGTTCCAATTGAACCAAATCCTACACCAAATAATAGCCCCCCAATAACAACGCCTAGGTGTGTCGTTTTTACACTCAAATGAGTAATATCTATCCACCCTAACAACCCAAACACTGATAAAAGAATGCTACCTACACCAATAGCAAATAAAATTATTTTCATTAACTCTAAATCTTCTAAACGAAGCATTGCCGTTAATCTTTTTGTGGACGATGCTCCAACTAAGTACAGAGCATATCCAAACATAGTCCCAATTATTATAGCTAAAACAACATGCATATTATAACCTTCCTTTTGATATTTTATTCATTATAAAAGCAGTAGGTATTGCAATTGCAAAAACTGCGGCAGCAAAAATGTAGCCACTAATACTACCTTGCATCATACCACTCATCATATGTCCACTTGTACAACCACCAGCCATTCGTGCACCATAGAGTAAAATAAAGCCTCCTATAAATGCAAGGGCGTATTGCTTTATAGTATCTTTTACTGGAAGTGATGAGTTTTGAATAGTGCTAGTTTCACCATTTGTATGCTTTTTATTTCCTAACCTGTAGGCTAGAAAGCCACCGACTGGTATAAAGAGCACAAAAACAAAATCATAGTTCCATGGATTTTGAATTGACTTTGCAATTTTGCCACCATCTTTGTTATAGTATTTATTTGTGCTGCTATAACCACTTGCACTCTCAGAATCTTCTACAATAACACTGTCTTGCAGTGCGCTATGTAAAATTCCTGATAACACAGAAAACTGCGTAGAAACACCAACAGGCTTTACTAAAAGTACCGCAATAAAAAAAACTGCTCCTAGTACTAAGCCTTTAATAACCCAAGTATTGTTTTTCAAAATTTTACCTCCTCTCGAAAAACAGAATAAACGAAAACTACATTCGAAATTCCTGTATTTAATATACTGGTGCAAATTTTAAAAATCCGTGAGTCAGTCACAAATCAAAGCATTTTGGGAAAAAAATATAATATATGATAGCTTTTTATATGCTAATGGTATAGAATAAAATAAAACAAGGCTTCATTAGAAGCCTCTCAGTTAGTATTTTACTTAGGTAGATAACATACACTATGATAATTAGCGCAACAAGAAGAACAGATATTCCCTCTTTTTATGGAGAATGGTTTATTAATCGTCTAAAAGAGGGTTATGTATTAATTCAAAATCCGTATAATGAAAGTCGCTACTCAAAGGCAAATCTCAGCCGAGAAGCAGTTGACATTATTTTGTTTTGGACAAAAAATCCCCTTCCCTTTTTTAAGC
>CAYJFX010000150.1:0-3469 GCA_964369735.1 uncultured Treponemataceae bacterium | reverse complement strand
CT
The DNA here is from genome assembly GCA_964369735.1 of uncultured Treponemataceae bacterium. GTDB lineage: Bacteria > Spirochaetota > Spirochaetia > Treponematales > Treponemataceae > CAYJFX01. The sequence continues at coordinate 3,467 of CAYJFX010000150.1, read as the reverse complement.
AAATCTTGGCGGAAAGAAGAATCAAGTTCAATTTTTGATTCATCAATTTCCAACTTGTCTGCAATTAATTTTTGCATTTTAACAAATAATTCGTCCATAACTTTCTCCTTAGAACATACCACAGATATTACTCTGTGAAATAGGGAGGATAAGAACACAACAGTAAAAGCAACGCTACACTATTGTTCCGACAAAATGACTCACGCCACCCCATCTGCCCCCTAAAAATTAACCCTTACTTTCAGGTGTTATTACTTGTCTTCCGCGGTAAAATCCACATTTAGAACATACACGATGTGTAACTACTAAGTTACCACAGTTTCCGCACTCAACTAAATTAGGTGCAGTTAAACGCATGTTAATTGCTTGCCGTCGTCTTGTTCGAGCTTTGGAAGTTTTCGCTCTTGGTACTGCCATATCTATAACCTCTCTTATACTATGTGACTGTTCAAGATTATAGCATACATAGCAACACAGTGTCAACCCATTATAACACTTTTCAAGATTTTGTCAAGTCAAAATTTTGAATACTATAAAAATTTTTCTTTTAACAATTTTTCTACTAATGGAGCTACCATATGAGAGATATCTCCTCCAAGAGATGCTATCTCTTTTGCTGCACCAGATTTAACAACAAATAAGTTTGGCTCAGTAGGTAAAAAAAGTGTTTCTACCCTTTTATCCAAAGCCTTATTTAGCAAACTTGTGTCAAACTCAAATGAAAAGTCAGAAAAGTTCCTAACTCCTCGTATAATAATATCTGTATTGAGTTTTTTACATACTTCAACGGTTAGCCCGGAATTTAGATGTATAGAAACATTATCGAGATGCTTTGTAAGCTCTCTCATCATAAAAAGCCGTTCATCCTCTGAAAACAAGTAGTTCTTTGTATTATTTACGCCAATAACGACATCTAAGTGTGAAAACAAACGTGCCGTTCGTTCAATTACATTCAAATGCCCGTACGTTGGCGGGTCAAAAGAACCTGGAAATAATGCTTTAATCATGTTTTTTACTATATACTATTTGACAAGGATAAACAATAGGGTTATAATATATGCATGAAATACTTACAATTTTTTCGATATTTTTTTATGATTCTGATTGCAATTATGCTTGTATCCTGCTCTACAACAGAGCCAGTAAGAGTTCAAGTAGACGAACAATCTACTCAAGAAGATGTTGCTGTTGTCCAAGAAGAAGCTCAGGTTGAAATCATTGACAAAGTTGTTGAGCCAAGTGAAGACGACCTAGAGTATGCCCGTTCAGTAGCTGGCTTAGAAGGAGAGATTTCATTTGATCTTTTCCAATCTGATAAAAATGAAATACTTGCGATTATTGCTGAACTAGATAAAAGCATGCAGAATAGAGATTACCAGCTTTGGAGAAGTTATATGACACCAGGGTCTATTTCTTATTGGAGTAATAGAATGAACTTGCAAGTTTTATCAGCAAGATTACCAGGTGACAATATTATTTTGAGAGATTTATCACAGTATTTTACTTACATGTTCATTCCATCAAGAATTGGACGCGAGGTTACAGAGATTCGATATGATTCACCCGTAGCAGTTAAAGCTGTACAAGTAGATGGAAATGTCGACCTTGTTTACTATGATTTTGTAAAAGAAAACGGTAAATGGTTAGTGCAGCTTCAAAGACTATAATTTTAGTATTGTTTTGAATAATATAAACCGATTATTAATAAAAGATTTTTTGAAAAAAAAATAGGAGTTTTTATGAAATTTACAAAAACGGCGTTGATTGTTATTGCGTTTGTAGTTATGTTGTTCCCCGCTTTTGGACAACAAGAGCGCCAACAAAGCTCTGTTGAATCTGTGTATTTGCAAACAAATGAAGACATGATTATTGCAGAAATGGCTGCTTCCGAAAACTATGAAGCAAAATTACTCACGCTACAATACATACAAGAAGCCCTAGATGCAGGTCGCACATCACCTGCAATCGAAGCTGCCTTACATGGTCTTGCAGGAGAAGGAGTTTTTACTGAATCTCGGACAGCAGGAAGAGTAAGCAATAACTACACTGAGGTGAGACGACAAGCAGCTTTAATGCTCGCAGATATTCCCACTACAGAAACAAAGGATGTTCTTTTAGACCTAGTTCGTGAAGAAGATGAACCAATGGTTCTTTCTGCAGCTATTTATTCACTTGGTGAAATTGGAATAAATGAAAGAGATGATGTTATAAACGAGATTGCAATAATACATAGACGTTTTTCAATCTTAAACCCAACAGATAGTCTTGCAAATGCCATACTAGACAGCTTCGAAAAACTGTATCCTACTGTTGAAGACCCTGCGGCCCTAGTAGAAACAATTGCTTCAATAGCTACTAATTACAATTACGTAATTCCAGTTAGGCAAAAAGCACAAAATATTTTGCTTAATCTAAAAAGTAACTAAAAATTAAAACCGCAATTTTTTGCGGTTTTTTTTTGAGGAAAGTATGAAACCTATTATTCTTGCATCTACTTCTCCGAGGAGAGTAAAAATATTACAAGAACTCTCCATACCGTTTGAACAAGTTACTCCCTTTTTTGATGAAATAGTTCCAGAAAAATGTAGTTATAATGATGTTCCAGAGCTTTTTGCAAAAGAGAAAGCTTTATCTGTATTACCACACATTAAGAATTATGACTCCCCTTTTGTACTAGGTTTGGATACAATAATTGTTCACAATAATACTATATTTGGAAAGCCAAAAGACAGTGTTGAAGCAAAAAAAATATTAAAAACACTTTCAGGAGCACAACACTCTGTAATAACAGGAATTGCCATATATAATCGAAAAACAGAATTAATGCATACAAAAAGAGTAACAAGCTTAGTTACAATAAAAGAGCTAACAGATATTGACATTGACTGGTATTTACAAAAAAACGAGTGGCAGGATGCTGCTGGTGCATATAAAGCGCAGGGATATTTTCAGCGCTATATTTTACGTATTGAAGGTTCTTTTAGTAGTATTTTGGGCTTGCCTATATTTGAATTTTATGATATTATGCAATCGCAAGGATATGTATTTACATAATTTTTGCCCTGTTGTATGCGTTTTGTTTGAACAAGTGCAACATGAATCTTCCGCAAGTTTTTTTACTTGACGAGACACAGAGTATGGGGAAAAAGCAAAGGTTAGACACTTTTGTGTCAATTTTTAGCATTTTTTCGATGAAGGAGAAATCATGGCAGTAGTAACCATGAAAAGTCTGCTTGAATCAGGTGTACATTTCGGTCACCAAATCAAGCGCTGGGATCCACGTATGAAGAAGTATATCTTCGCAGAAAGAAACGGGATTCACATTATCGATCTGCAAAAAACAATGGCTTCAATTAAAGATGCCTATGAAGCAGTACGCAAAGTAACAACACAAGGGAAATCAGTTCTTTTTGTTGGTACAAAAAAACAAGCACAGCAAACAATTGCAAAAGAAGCAGAACGCTGTG
>CAYJFX010000149.1:1341-3482 GCA_964369735.1 uncultured Treponemataceae bacterium | reverse complement strand
AATATAGCTACAAAGCCACAGCAGACGAGATAAAAGAAAATGACTATAACCTAAACATCCCACGATATGTAGATACATTTGAGGAAGAAGCGTTGGTGGATATCGATGTGGTTAAGGCTAATATAGAAAGCATTGAGAAAGAGCTTTCTGAGGCGCAAGCACAAATGAGTGAATTTTTGAAAGAGTTAGGAATTTAAGTGGGGGTAAATATGGAATTGATTAAGTCTTTAGTTAATGACACAGAATCTTCTGTACGTGTATATTTGGTTGAGAAGTCATCAGATGATTACTTTTGCTATTTATTCCCTAATTCTCTGAATCAATCTATTAAAAGTGCATATCGTACAAATTTTAATAATTTTACAAAGGATAGGAATATATCAGATTATGACAATGTTCATGCTGAAAAAGGAACAATTCAAAAGGCTCCGATTGACGATATAGAAGTTTGGCTAAAGGTAAAATCTGCAATAGACATCGCAGATACGGACGAAATCACTCTAACCGCAAAAGAGTTTTCAGATAAATATTATATGATAGTTATTTGTTTCGAAAATACGATTGATGGTGTTATAAGACAGACATTCTTAGTAGCACAATACAAAAAAATTGATAGTTGGTATAAAAAAAGTGTGAGATTCGGTTTTATAGGAGATACTTTTAAAGAAAAAAACGAAGATATCTTTGTGCTAAACGGAACAATAGATTGTGTAATTTTGGATAATCAAGCATTCATCTTGCAAGAGTCACAATTTGAAAGATTATTTAAATATAATAAGAAAATGCGTAAGCTTTTGATTAATAATCAAGAAAACATTGAGACTTGCTCTTTTTTAGATAACCCAGAAGAGTTCAATAGTTTAATTCTGAATAATAAAGCAGCGACAAAGAAAATGGCACGATTTTTTCAAAAACAGCCTATTAATTTGAGTGCATTAGACCCATCTTTAGTTAAAAATGCACTTAGTGGACATACCGAGTTCGATATTTTACAATATAATGATGATGATAAAATAATTGTAGATAAAAAAAGTCGTGATTTAATTGTAGATATTATTTCTGGTAAATACTTGAGAAGTCTATTCGGAGAAAACATCATACAAACCAAGGGGGTTTAGAATGAAGAAGATTTTGATGTATTTATCTGCGTTTGTTCCAATGTTTATCATAATGTTTATTAGAGATATATCATTGCTAATTAAAGATGTTATAAATAACGATGCAGAATGGAAAGATTTAATTAATCCGCTAATAATTGGAGAAGTAATATTTATTGCAATAGTTTTAATTGCTTTTCTGTATCTTATGAAAAATAATAAGAATAGGACAACAAGACAAATAAAGATTGTTTCACTAAATAATAGGTCAGCAGAATATTATTTAGGCTACTACTCTGTGTTTCTGCTTTCGTTAATAAGTTTTTCTTTATTTGATTTGGTTGATGTAATTACTCTTGCGCTACTTATGATAGTACTTGGAATTGTATATATAAAAAATGGATTGTTTTTTATGAATCCTACTATAAATATTTTCCAAAGCATGATTTATGAAGTAGAAACCGAGTCTGGTGACAAGAAACTAATAATATCAAAGCTCAAACTTAAACATGGTGAAACAATAGAAATAGATGTTTCAGACTTTGAGTTTACCTTTATGCGTAGGAGGGTTGCAAGCAGAAATGATAACAATACTTAAACCGATATTTGAAGTCTTTACAGGCGAAGTTGCAGTCTGTGACAATGTTATATACAATTATCTAATTTTACTAATAGTTGGTGAAATTTCCTTTAGAAGTGCATGGAATTTCGTTGGTGATTTATACCACAGTGGTATTATTAGTGGCAGTGCTATCGGCTCATTCTTACACTGGACAAGTCGCTTGATAATTTATATGGCAATTGCCTACATAATTATATTTTTTATATGGCTTGCAGAGTTTATTGTAACCATTCCTATTTGGGTATGGATTAGTTGCTTTGCAACAATAACCATTGGTGTAACTGCCATTTATTTAATACGAAAGAAAGGGGGGAATCCTAATGAATCAACAAATTAAGGAGCGCATAAGCAAAATACAAAATGGCGAAGTGCCAGAGGGGTATAAAAAGACGAAAGTCGGAATTGTGCCGAGTGAGTGGGAG
>CAYJFX010000149.1:0-1331 GCA_964369735.1 uncultured Treponemataceae bacterium | reverse complement strand
TATGGATTGCCGAGTTTATTGTAACCATTCCTATATGGGTATGGTTCAGTTGTTTTGCAGTAACAACACTTGGTATAACTGCCATTTATTTGATGCGAAAGAAAGATGGTAATTCTAATGAATTGACAAATTGAAATACATTCGCACGATAAATATGTTTTTGCAAAGGTCTTTAGAGCTGCAAGCGAAGATGAGTGAATATTTAATAGAATTGGAGATTATAAAATGATAGATATAAATTTTGAATTTGGTACATACACATGCCCATATTGCGAGAAAGCACAAGCAATTACAGAAGCAACATACATAAAAGACGACATCGGTAAATATAGATTTTATCATAATGGCGAACATCCTAACCGTGGTGAAATTTATCTATCTACAGTTATAGGCGCTCATCAAGAAAGTGTGCTACAAATAAAATCTTTAGAGTGTAGTAATCCTCAATGCAGGAGAATATGCATTACATCTGTAAACAGGATTACAGGCAAGCGAATGGACATTATGCCGCTATATAAATTTAAACATTTTCCAGATTATATACCAAGGCAAATACTTGCTGATTACGAAGAAAGTTGCCAAATAATTGATATAAGCCCTAAATCTGCTGCTACATTACTGCGTAGATGTTTACAAGGAATGATTAGGGACTATTGGGGAGTTAAAGAGAATACATTGTATGCTGAAATAGATAAAATAAAAGAGAAAGTTACTCCTGTACAATGGAAAGCTATAGACAGCTTGCGTAAAATAGGAAATATCGGAGCACACATGGAGAAAGATGTAAACGTAATTATAGATATTGAACAAGAGGAAGTACTGAAACTTCAAAAGCTTATTGAGATACTTCTTGAAAAATGGTATGTTGCAAGGCATGATGAAGAAGAACTATATCTTCAAATTACTCAAATTAGCGAGGATAAAGATGAAATCCGAAAGGAAACGAAATGACAACTGAAACAAAACAAAGAATTGCAAAAATACAAAACGGCGAAGTACCACAGGGTTATAAAAATACGAAAGTTGGAATTGCGCCGAATGAGTGGGAAATAAAGAAGTTAGGGGAAGTTGCTACTAAATTTGATTACGGAATGAATTCATCAGCTACTGAATATGATGGAAAACACAAATATATACGAATTACAGATATTGATGAAAATAGCAGAAAATATTTATTTGAAGATGTGGTTTCTCCCAGTGATGAAATAGAATTAAAATACTTAGTTCAAAATAATGATGTATTATTTGCTCGTACAGGTGCAAGTGTTGGGAAAAGTTATTTGTATAATAAAAGTGATGGAGAACTGTATTTTGCAGGGTTCTTAATTCGT
>CAYJFX010000148.1:0-3499 GCA_964369735.1 uncultured Treponemataceae bacterium | reverse complement strand
AGGAGGAAGGTATGTCAAGAATTGGTAAACTTCCTGTTGCTATTCCTGCAGGTGTGAAAGTTTCTGTTGCAAACAATATTATTACAGTAGAAGGTGCTAAAGGAAAGTTAACACAAGACTATACACCTAACGTAACTATTGAAATTGGAGAGGCAGAAGCATTAGTAAAGAGAGTTGATGATAGTAAACCTGCTCGAGCAGCACATGGTTTATACCGAAGCTTGTTGCAAAACATGGTTATTGGTGTAACAGATGGGTTTACAAAAAACCTCATTATAAATGGTGTTGGTTATCGAGCTGAAGTTCAAGGCAATTTGTTAATAATGAACCTTGGCTATTCAACAGATTTTATTGTTGGAATTCCAGAAGGATTAACAGTAGTTTCTGATAACCAAGGAAAAGTTTCAATTTCTGGTATTGATAAACAACTTGTGGGTGAGTTTGCTGCACAAGTTCGTAAGCTACGAAAACCTGAACCATATAAAGGTAAAGGTATTCGCTATGAAACTGAAGTTATTAAACGAAAAGTCGGTAAGTCCGGCGTTAAATAAGGGTGTTAGAGTATGATTAAAAAACTTAACGATAAGCAAAGAAAAAGGCTTAAAAGAAAAATCCACATCCGAAAACGCTTGCACGGTACTACCGATAGACCTCGCATGACAGTTACTCGAAGCAACTGTAATTTATTTGTGCAAGTAATTAATGACGATGAAGGTAAGACATTGGCTTCTATTTCTACGCTAGAAAAAGATTTTGCAGCATTGCGCGCAACAGTAGCAACTGCAGAAAAGCTCGGTGAAGAAATGGGAAAACGTCTTAAAGAAAAGAAAGTTACGACTGTAGTTTTCGACCGCAACGGCTACCTATACCACGGTGTAGTAAAAGCCATAGCAGACGGCGCACGTAAAGCCGGCATCGTATTTTAGGAGAATCTATGGAACGTAAAAAGAATTTTGATAGAGACCAACCTAAAGAGTTTGTCGAAAAACTAGTAAAACTTAATCGAACTGCAAAAGTTGTAAAGGGTGGACGAAGATTTTCTTTTTCAGCTTTAACTGTTGTAGGAGACCAAAAAGGTCGTGTAGGTTACGGTTTTGGTAAAGCAAATGATGTAACAGAAGCAATACGAAAGAGCATTGATAAGGCAAAGAAAAATTTAATTCAATTACCTTTAAAAAATGGTACATTACCACACAGAATTCAAGCAGATTATAAAGGCGCTAAAGTGCTTTTAATGCCAGCTTGTGGTGGTACTGGAATTATTGCTGGTGGTGCAGTTCGTGCTATTATGGAAGCTGCAGGGGCTACAGATATTATGTCTAAGTCTTTGGGGTCTAACACAGCGGTAAACGTTGTTCGCGCAACTTTTAAGGCAGCAAAAAATGTTATGAATGCTAGTAAAGTTGCGAAAAGCAGGGGCAAATCCCTGAACGATATGTGGGGTTAATCATGGCCGGTGTAAAAAAAATTAAAGTAACTTTGGTAAAAAGTACAATCGGACAAAAACCTCCTAAGAGAGCAACAGTTCGATCTTTGGGTTTAAAGAAAATTAATTCCAGTGTTGAACAAGAAGCAACACCTGCTATTTTAGGCATGGTTGCAGCTGTTTCACACTTAGTAAAAGTTGAGGAGATAAAATAATGTCTGATTTTAATCTCTATGCACCTAAAGGTGCTAACAAGAAAAAAAGAATCGTAGGACGTGGTTCGTCTTCAGGTAGAGGAACTACAGCTGGGCGAGGAAATAAGGGTCAGCAATCTCGTTCAGGCGGGAAAACATATGTCGGTTTTGAAGGTGGACAAATGCCTTTGTATCGTCGTATTGCAAGACGCGGTTTTTCCAACTTCCCTTTTAAGAAAGAATACCTTGTTTTAAACGTTTGTGATCTTGAATTAAAGTATGCAGACGGCGAAACAGTGAATGTAAAAACCCTTTCTGAAAAAGGAATGATTAACAAGAATGCAAAGCCTTTGGTAAAGATTCTTTCTAATGGTGATGTTACAAAAAAATTAACTGTTGAAGTAGATAAAATATCTTCTACAGCTAAAGAAAAAATTGAAAAAGCCGGCGGAACGGTTACCGTTTCAGGTGAATAGGAAGTAGGGAAAAAAGATGGCAAACAATCCTATTGTAAATATGTTTAGGGTAAAGGAACTCCGCGAAAGACTGCTTTTTACTATTGGAGTGTTAGCAGTATTTCGTTTAGGTAGTATTCTTACCATTCCGGGTATTAGTCCTCAAGCATTAACTTCATACTTTTCATCACTTGGGCAAGGTAATGCCTTTGTTGATTATATGGACTTTTTCGCCGGTGGTGCATTTTCAAACTTTTCTGTATTTATGCTTGGTGTAATGCCATACATTTCTTCACAGATTATAATGAACTTAGCACTTATTATTTTTCCAACTTTGAAGCGAATTTCGCAAGAAGAAGGCGGACAGCGTAAAGTTCAGTCTTGGACACGTATTGCAACAGTTTTTGTTGCAATGATTCAAGGTTATGCAGGAACTGTCCTTGCTTATAGTATTCCTGGTGCTGTTGTTATGGAGAGCCAACTTGGTTTTACCTTGTTGTTTATGCTAACAATGACTACAGGAACTATGATTGCGATTTGGTTAGGGGAGCAAATTACTGCTCGCGGAATAGGTAACGGTATTTCGATGATTATTTTCGCTGGTATCGTAGCACGTTTACCTGCTGCGGTGTATGAACTAGGAAGATTGATTAACGAACAAGGTGCACAAATGCTTGTTATAACCGTTGTTGTTGCCATCATGTTTTTCGTAATTATCTGTCTTGTTGTTTACGAACAACAAGGTCAGAGAAAAATTCCTATCCATTATGCTAAACGCGTTGTTGGTCGAAAAATGTATGGTGGTCAAAATACGTACATACCATTTAAGCTTAATCCATCAGGAGTTATTCCTGTAATTTTTGCATCATCATTTTTGACCTTTCCTTTGCAAATTGCAACAAGTTTAGGTCCGAATGTGCGCTGGTTAAATAGACTAGCAGCGGTACTCACTCCTACAGGGTGGGTTTATAATATAGCGTTAGTACTTCTTATTGTATTTTTTGCTTATTTCTATACTCAGGTAACCTTGAACCCCACAGAAATGGCAAAGAATATTCGGGAAAATGGCGGCTCAATTCCTGGTATAAGAACTGATAACACAGAAACATACTTGCAACGTGTGCTGAACAGGCTTGTATTGCCAGGTTCACTGTACCTTGCTGGTATTGCGGTTCTGCCTACTATAGTTCAGAATTTGTTTGGATTGCCACAAAGTATTTCGATGCTTTTAGGTGGTACTTCACTCCTAATTTTGGTTGGGGTAGACTTAGATACAATGACTCAGGTCGATGCACTTCTTAAAATGCACCATCACGATGGTTTAGCAAAAAAAGGTAAGTTGCGCGGACGTAACCTGTAGTTTATTGATAGGGAAAAATTGGAGTATACTATGAAAGTAAGAACAAGTGTAAAGCCTATTTGTG
>CAYJFX010000147.1:0-3555 GCA_964369735.1 uncultured Treponemataceae bacterium | reverse complement strand
ACGAGCTTGAAAATGACTACTTTGTAGAAACAGCAGCTTTGTTATATGAAATTGCCGTAGAATTAAAAGTTAAATATGATATTACATTAGAGTTTATAAACATGGGTGGCGGTATTGGTATTCCTTATAAGCCAGAACAAAAAGCGGTAGACTATAATTATGTTGCAAAAGGTGTAAAAGCAGCTTACGATAGAATAATTGTAAATCATCCTGCATTTAATGGAGAAATTGCAAAAGATGTAAATGATACAAGTGGAAAACAAATTAAATTTTATATGGAATGTGCGCGTGTTATCACAGGACCATATGGATACCTAATTACTCGTGCAATTCATGAAAAACATATTTACCGAGAATACATTGGAGTTGATGCCTGTATGGCGGACTTAATGAGACCAGGTATGTATGGAGCTTATCATGAAATTACTGTTTCAGGTAAAGAAACAGACAAAGAAAGCGAAACATACGACATTGTAGGTTCTTTATGCGAAAACTGTGATAAATTTGCTGTGCAAAGAAACTTGCCTAAAATAGATTTAGGTGATATACTTATAATACATGATGCAGGTGCACATGGTAGAGCTATGGGTTTTAATTATAACGCTAAATTGCGTTGTGGGGAGTTACTGCTCAGAAATGATGGCTCTATTGTGCAAATCAGAAGGAAGGAAACAGTAGAGGATTACTTTGCAACGCTAAACTTTGCTGAGCTTGAGCAATTTAATGCATAAGAAATAGGCTTTAAAGCTACAACCTTTAGGAAGAGGGGTTATGAGCAACGATACAATTTTATTTTTTCTCGCATTTGTGAGTTTCACATTTTACTTTTTTGAAGTATTTATGTTTTCAGATTTAGTATTGGATGGTTCTAGGTTTAATAAATTTACTAGAGTTCTTACTAGTACTATAAATGGAGGTATGACAACACTTTTTTTTGCATACACTCTAAATTTACCACTTATGTATTCTTATTTGTCTTTTTTTGTTCTTCTAAGCATCAATTTCTTTTTATTTTATAAATCTAAATATTTAAACAAGCTTTTTTTTGTCCTTGCCTATATGATTCATTTTATGAGTTTGGGCTCAATAGTAATGGGAGCATTTGCAACCATACGAGATACAACTCTATATGACATTGCCTACACAAGCACATCTATGTTTCACACAATTATTCTCATTGCACTTCTTGGTGCAACAGCAATAACTATAGTTCGCAGGATTATTCCAGCAGTTGAAATTAAGATAATTAATAATCATAATGTGCAGCTGTATTTTATGGTTGTCTGGCTTACTTTATTTAATATTTTAATGATTTTTAATGCAAATATGTTTTCAATAAATGTAGACCACCCCTATCTAAAATTAATGCAATTTATCATACCAATTGTAATCTTAAGTGGTTTATATATTGTGTTGTTTTTCGCTATCAAGATGGGACACCTATTAGGCTACAAAGAACAAACAGAAGAACTTCAAGAACAAATCGGCGAAAGTGAAAAAAAACAACTAGAATTGCAAGTTAGAGCTGATAGAGATCCTTTAACAAAATTATATAATAAAGAGGTAACAAGGTCTCGCATAGAAGATTTTATAACTGTGCATAAGCAGGATAGTATAGCTGCACTTTTTTTAATTGATGTAGACAATTTTAAGAGTGTAAATGATCAAAAGGGACATATTATTGGAGATGAAGTCATATGCGCCTTAGCGTCGAACTTGCAAAGTCTTTTTAGGGCACAAGATATAGTTGGTAGAGTAGGCGGGGATGAGTTTATGGTTTTTATGAAAGATGTAGTAGATGAAAGCTCTGTTTATTTAAAGGCAAGCGAAATTTGCAGGGCCTTTTATCTTGAATTCGAAAACAAAGATGGTACAATGAACAATGTTTCTGCTAGTGTTGGAATTTCCATTTATCCTATTGATGGAACTAGTTTTCCTGAGCTATATAATAATGCAGATATTGCACTTTATCATGTTAAAGAAAATGGGAAAAATTCTTTTGAAATTTATAATTCAAAGTCTCGAGACCTATCATGTGTAATTAGATAATTTGCAATAGTCCCTTTTGGAGGTATTTTGGGCAAATTATCCTTAGAGTACCATGCAGCATCTTCAATTTCAGTCTTATCTACAACTATCTCACCTGATACCCAATTACATCTAAAGCCTAACATAAGCTGGTTTGGAAATGGCCATGGTTGATTTTTTATATATTCAATATCTGTAACATTTAGTCCTACTTCTTCTTTTACTTCCCGTCTAACACACTCTTCTAAGGTTTCTCCTGGTTCAACATAGCCTGCAAGACAGGTATAAAAATCATGACTTCTATTTGCATGATGTGCTAAAAGAAGTAAGTCATCTTTATATATTTGAACAATAATCGCAGGGCTAATACTAGGATAATATCTCTTATTGCAAGCTGTACACTCAAGAGCAGTTTCATCGACACAATCAATTAAATATGTTGAGCATGTGGCACAAAATATTGTACTCAGTTTCCATTTTATTATTGCACGAGCTCGAGCAGCTAAACTTGCATAGTTACTTTCGATGGCAAAAACTTCTCTAAACAGAATAAATGTAAAGTTATCTATTTCTGTAGAATCATCTTTTAAGAATGCAACTATGTAGTCATATGAGTCTTCATACATTACAATCTCTACTGCATTTATGCTTTTATAGTAGGCAACCTCATCAACTGTTGGTAATTCTTGAGTTTCATTATGTATCAATAAGCCCATCTCTTTAATAATAAAAACATACTTTGGATTCTGCTGGTCTGGGTTGTTGTATAAAGCCATTTTATCCTTCTAGAGTTTGCAATAAGGTTAGAATTTTTCTACTTGCCTTACCTCTATGCGAAACAGTATTTTTTTCACTTTCGCTAAGATCTGCAATAGTCTTCTTAGTACCTCTTAAATATACGATAGGGTCATAGCCAAAGCCACCTTTTCCACATGCCTCATCTATTGACTCTACTAAAGTTCCCTCAAGAGTGTCTTGAATACAGTAAAACCTATCCTCACCAAAATAGAGTACCATAGCACAAACATAGTGACAGTTTCTATTGAGTGATGTATCATCACTCAAAACACTTTTAACATGATCTAAAAGTAATGCGTTTCGCTCATTTTGAGTGATCTTATCACTTGATTTATCCAATCCCTTTGGATTAGAAACACCAGCATAGCGAGCTGAGTATATGCCTGGCACTCCATTTAATGCCTCTACACATATTCCTGAATCATCTGCTAGTACTGGTTTTTTTACAATATCCCACAAGGCCTTTGCTTTTATGAGTGAATTTTCTATAAAAGTTAAACCTGTTTCCTCGGGTGAAAAATCAATTCCAACATCTCTAGGTATTACAATTTTATATCCATTGCATATCTGAGACATTTCGCTTTTTTTGTGTTCATTTCCTGTTGCTAAATATATTTCCATGTACATATTATAGCATTTATTTACGAAATGCTCTATACACTTATAAAAAAAATTATGATAATGCACGTAATTTTATTTTTTTTGCCTCATGAATTATTTTAAGCACAG
>CAYJFX010000146.1:0-3585 GCA_964369735.1 uncultured Treponemataceae bacterium | reverse complement strand
CAAAAGACCTTGTTGAAGGAGCTCCTAAAACTCTTAAAGAAGGTGTTTCTAAAGATGAAGCAGCAAAAATTAAAGAAACAATCGAAACAGCAGGTGGTGTTGTTAAGATTTCATAATTTTTGCACTAATTTAATGAACTCAAGTTGGTTTTACCATAACTTCCTGAAATTTTCAAAAGATTTTAGGAAGTTGTGGTATGTTTATATGAAAAACAAAATGAGGTATGTATGGCTACAAAAGAGCGAACCGTTAATCGTCAATACATAGGAAAAAACATTCGCAACTTTATGGAGTTGCCTGACCTAATCGATATTCAACTTCAATCTTATGAAAATTTTTTACAAAAAGAAGTAAAGCTAAAAAAATCCCCGTTAAAATTGCAGGGATTGGAAGAGGTTTTTCAAACAATTTTCCCTATCGAGAGTCCAAATGGTGACATGATTCTTGAATATGAATATTATGAACTCGATGAAAGCAGTGTTAAGTTTTCAGAGCTTGAATGCAAACAACGCGGATTAACATATTCTGTTCCGCTAAAAGCTCGAATAAACTTAGTATTTCAACATACAGGCGAAATTCGCCAAAAAGATATTTATATGGGAGATATCCCACTAATGACATCACGCGGAACCTTTATAATAAATGGAGCAGAACGCGTTGTTGTATCACAAATACACCGATCTCCAGGTGTTGTATTTAATCATGAAAAAGGTGCTTTTTCAAGTAAGATTATCCCATACAGAGGTAGTTGGCTTGAATTTGAAGTAGATCATAAAAAAGAACTTGTTTATGCTAAAATAGACAGAAAAAAGAGAATCTTGGGAACTATCTTTTTACGAGCATTGGGTATTTCTAGTCGTGAAGATATCATAAACGCATTTTATACCACTTCTTCAATAAAGATTGCAGATACACGTGAGTGTAGAGATTCACTTATTGGAAGAGTTCTTGCGAAAGCGGTGTTTATTAAAGATGCAGAAAATGGTGGAGAAAAGAAGGTTTTTTCAGCAGGCGAAAAAATGCAACCACATAGCATAGATGAGCTTTTTTTACATCCTGAAATAAAAAAATTATCATTAATTGATTTCGAAAATGAAGATTCATTAAACTCACAAATGATTATTAACTGTTTTGAAAGAGAGTCAATTAGATATACTCAAGAAGGTTCTGAGTCTGATGAACCTACTATGGAAGATTCACTTTCTGCTGTTTACCAAGTGCTTATGCCAGGTGAGCCTATTACACTTGAGTCAGCTGAAAAAGATCTTAACAGTATGTTCTTTTCAAGCCGACGCTATGATTTGGGTAGAGTAGGTCGCTATAAGTTAAATAAAAAATTTGGTGTTGATGTTCCTATTACTGAACACACTCTTGTAAACGATGATATTATCGCTACAATGAAACACCTCATTAAAGTATATGTAGGTTCTGAACAATTAGACGATATTGACCACATGGGTAATCGTCGTGTTCGTTCTGTTGGTGAGTTAATGACAAACCAATTGAAAACTGCTTTTAGTAGAATGGAACGTATTGCTAAAGAACGAATGAGCCTTAAAGAAACTGAAACAATGAAGCCACAAGATCTTATTTCTATTAAGCCAATTGTTGCTTCAATTAAAGAATTCTTTGGATCAAGTCAATTATCACAGTTCATGGACCAAGTTAATCCTCTTGCAGAATTAACACACAAACGACGTCTTAACGCTTTAGGACCTGGTGGTCTTTCAAGAGATAGAGCTGGTTTCGAAGTTCGTGACGTTCACTATACTCACTATGGTAGAATGTGTCCAATTGAAACTCCTGAAGGTCCAAATATTGGTCTTATTGTTTCACTTGCTATTTATACTCGTGTAAATGAATATGGTTTCTTAGAAGCACCTTATAGAAAAATTGAAGGCGGTAAAGCTACTGATAAAGTAGATTATTTATCTGCTATGGATGAAGATAAATTCCACATTGGACAAGTTTCTGTTAACATGAATGACGACGGTTCGTTTAAAACTGAACAAATTGCTAGTAGACAACATGGTGACTATACTTCTAGAGCACCAGAAGATGTTCAATATATGGACGTTTCTCCAAAGCAAATTATTTCAGTATCAGCTTCACTTATTCCGTTCCTTGAACACGATGATGCTAACCGTGCGCTTATGGGTTGTAACATGCAGCGCCAAGCTGTACCTCTGTTGTTCCCTGAACCACCTAGAGTAGGTACAGGTATGGAAGCTAAATGTGCATATGATTCTGGAGTATTGGTAAAAGCAACTAGAGCTGGTGAGGTTGTGCATATAACTTCAGATGAAGTACGTATCAAAGCTAGCGAAGATGGATTAGAAGATACGTATCCATTACTAAAATACCAAAGAACAAACCAAGATACTTGTTATCACCAAAGACCAGTTGTGGAACTTGGTCAAAAAGTGGATGCTGGTGCAGTTTTAGCAGATGGGCCTGCAACATACCAAGGTGAATTAGCACTTGGTAGAAATATTCTTGTAGGATTCGTTCCTTGGAATGGATATAACTATGAAGATGCTATTCTTATTTCACAACGTGTTGTAAAAGAAGATATGTTTACATCAATTCATATTAAAGAGTTTATAACAGAAATTAGAGAAACAAAACTCGGCCCTGAAAAAATTACTCGCGATATTCCTAACACTGCAGAAAAAACACTAGATAATCTTGATATTGAAGGTGTAATTAGAATTGGTGCAAAGGTTCGCTCAGGAGATATACTAGTTGGTAAGGTTACACCAAAAAGTGAAACTGAAACAACTCCAGAGTTTAAACTTCTTAATTCAATTTTCGGTGAAAAGGCGAAAGAAGTACGTGATACCTCTTTGAGAATTCCGCATGGAACAGAAGGGACTGTAATTGATGTTCAACGTTTGCGACGCTCTGAAGGGGATGATTTAAATCCTGGCGTTGATGAAGTTGTAAAAGTTCTTATTGCCACTAAACGAAAGCTTAGAGAAGGTGATAAAATGGCAGGACGTCACGGTAACAAGGGTATCGTAGCTAGAATTCTTCCTGTAGAAGACATGCCATACTTAGAGGACGGAACATCACTTGATATTTGTCTTAACCCTCTTGGTGTTCCTTCTCGTATGAATATTGGACAAATTATGGAGTCTGAGCTTGGTTTAGCAGGTCTTTATCTTGATGAATGGTATGAATCTCCTGTATTCCAGTCTCCTTCAAACGAACAAATAGAAAATAAGCTCGTTGAAGCTGGGTTTAGAACAAACTCAAAGGCTATATTGCGAGATGGGCGAACTGGGGAGCCATTCCAAAATGATGTATTTGTTGGTGTAATTTATTACTTAAAACTCCATCACTTGGTTGATGATAAAATGCATGCTCGTTCAACTGGACCTTATTCACTTGTTACACAGCAACCACTTGGTGGTAAAGCTCAGTTTGGTGGACAACGTCTTGGTGAAATGGAAGTTTGGGCACTTGAAGCATATGGTGCTGCAAATACTCTTCAAGAATTATTGACAATTAAGTCTGACGATATGAATGGACGTTCTAAAATTTATGAATCTATTGTAAAGGGAGAACCTTCAACACCAGCAG
>CAYJFX010000145.1:0-3610 GCA_964369735.1 uncultured Treponemataceae bacterium | reverse complement strand
TCCACAATTGGATTCCACAAGAATTTATTGAAAGCATTTTAGGAAGTAATAATCCTTTTGGTGTTGTACTTGCAACAATAGTTGGAATTCCTGTGTATGCAGATGTATTTGGTACTATCCCAATTGCAGAAGCCCTTCTCGCAAAAGGTGCTCAGCTTGGAACAGTATTAGCATTTGTAATGGCTGTAACTACATTGAGTTTACCATCAATGATTATGTTAAAAAAAGCTGTAAAACCTAGGCTTTTAGGAACTTTTATTGCTATTTGTTTTGTTGGAATTATTTTAGTTGGATATTTGTTTAATGTTATTCAACAGTTTATTGTGTAGTTGCCTGTCATACCAGGCGAAGTGACCGTGTCATCCCGAGCGAAGTGACCGTGTCATCCCGAGCGAAGTGACCGTGTCATCCCGAGCGAAGTCGAGGGATCTATTTAGGATTAGATTCTTCTACAAGAAAAGAATGACTCGATTATAGCATATAATGAAAGATTTAGTTTATATTACGTAAGTTAGGAGATATTTTTATGAGTAAAAAAGTATTAAAAATTGTATTACCAGTTGTAATTGTGTTGGCAGTTGCAGGTATTTGGGTTGTAAGAAATGTTGGGCAAGAAGAAGTCTTGCCTGAAGTCGCACTTCCTTTAGAAATAGGTGAGTTTAATGAAGAAACTATTCTTTCTCATAAACTGCCAGCTATTATTGACTTTGGGGCCGATTCTTGCATTCCGTGCGTGGAAATGGCTCCTGTTTTGGTAAAGCTAAATGCAGAGCTACAAGGAAAAGCTGTTATTCACTTTGCGGACGTTTGGAAAAATCCTCAAGCTGCTCGAGGTTTACCTATTCAGGTAATTCCTACACAGCTTTTTATAAACGCTGATGGCACTCCTTATATGCCTAGTGAAGAAATAGCAAATTCAATTCCTGGTTTTCAGCTATTTAACTATCAAGATACAGGTGCTCATGCATATACCGCACACCAAGGTGGTTTAACTGAAGATCAAATGCTTACCATTCTTAAGGATATGGGTGCAGAAATATGATAGATTCTTGGTTGCAATCTCTAAGTATGGCTATTGAAACATCAATTTGGTTAGCTCCCGTGCTTGCTCTATTGGCAGGTATTTTAACATCGGTAACTCCGTGTTCACTTTCATCTATTCCCTTAGTAATTGGGTATGTTGGTGGCACCTCTACAGAGCCTAAAAAAGCACTCAAGCTTTCATTAATTTTTGCCCTTGGCTCTGCTATTACCTTTACAGCTCTTGGCGTAGCGGCCTCTTTAGCAGGAAGTTTGATTGGTAACTCTGCAAAATGGTGGTACATAGTTTTAGGAGTACTAATGGTTCTTATGGCACTTCAAACTTGGGAAATATATGAGTTTATTCCATCGAGCTTTTTAATGTCAAAAAACAAAAAAAAGGGTAGTCTAGGTGCCTTTATAGCAGGCATTCTAGGAGGAATTTTTTCTTCTGCATGTGCGACTCCTGTATTAGTTGTTCTATTAGCTCTTGTTGCAGGAAAAGGTAGCCTTGTATGGGGAGTTGTGCTGTTACTGTTATATTCGATAGGGCATGGTGCTTTAAGCGTTTTTGCAGGAACCTCTGTTGGCTTTGTACAAAAACTATCTAACAAAGATGGCTTCAGTACTTGGGGAAGGGTGCTAAAAATCGTTATGGGAAGTGCCATTTTAGCCATTGGTCTTTACATGTTTTATCTGGGATTTTAAAAAATAATACAAGCACAAAAAAACTGTTGCTGTCGCAACAGTTTTTTTTTATACGTGATTAGTACTTATATGTTAGTTGAATAGCGAACTCACCATCAACTAGATCAGTCCAGGGGTTTACAGTTAAATCATTAAGAGCTAGTCCTTCATATCCTAAATCAATTAAGAAGCTATCTGTAATAGTAAAGCCAAGGCCAGCAGAAAAATCAAATTCACTAAATGTGTTATACGCTACAGTATCTGCAGCGCTGCTTGATACAACATTTCTAAATAGCCAACGATATGTATAGTTTGCACCGAGTCTAATTTCAAACCATTCAACTGGGTTTATAACAACACCCACAGGAATAACAATTAAAGGGGATGTAAGATAGGTTGTAGTTAAATTCTCAGCAGGCTCTGGGCCCTTAGTACCATCAGTGATTTCTACTTGTTCTTGTCCATCACTCAAGATGTTAACGCCTAATGCAAGAGTTGGTTCTGACTTAAATGAAACTACGTCATTCACTGACCATTCAAGCGTTGGGTTGGCACCCAAAACTAATAATGTGTTTGCATAGTCTTTATTTGGGTCTTTAGTTTTTGTTGTCTTGCCTGCAGCTAGCCCACCAGTAATAGTAGTGGTTTCATCAATTAAGCCATGAGCATTATATACTGCGAACTGCCCTGCTAAAAGAAAACTCAATTCGCTCATAATTCCTTTTTCAAAAGGTACTGTGAGCTCTGGATAGAGCCCAATATTTACATCTCCACCAGTACCTACTGTAGAATCTCTTTCAGTTGTAACACTAACCCCTAAGGTTTCTTGTGTTACTTTTGACTTTACGGTCGTTAATTCAAGATTATGTCCAATTACCAATGGTATAGATAAATCCATGCCATTAGAAAGTGTTGTTGCAAATGATAAAGTGTGAATCCAATCTGCTTCATATGTTGCTGTCGTTCCATCATCATTAGTTACAAAAACATCGTCATCTGAATTGCGATCAAGTCTATAACTAAATCCCATGTTGTTTAAGCCAAATGCTAATGTTATATCATATGGTGCAGTATAAGTAGTTGTCTTCGTTCCAGTAGCGGCAACAACATCGTAAGTATCACCAAAGCCAAAGTTTGCAATTCCTCCTATGTACATAGTCGGTGATAGAGCATAACCCGCACCAATAATTGGTGTATTGCTATACCCTAGTGTGCCAAAGTTTTCTTCAATTTTATAAATGTCTGCAGCATCTACATAATCAATGTAGCTTTCAAACATTCCAAATGTTGCATTTGATCTTGCAGATAAAATGTCATCAGACACTTGAGCCACCAAAACACTTGATGTGATAAGTGCAATTAATAATACAATACATACCTTTTTCATAGGTACCTCCTGTAATTATTATCTCACTATTTATATTATGTGTCAAGTATTATACTAAAGCTAATTTTTATTTATAAAGTCAATTACATAGCCGTTATTCTCTAAGGCAAAAACGGCTTTATCAAAATCTTCTTTTTTTGTTAAAACATAGTCTGTGTTATAAGTAGAAACAGCAAAAACACCAATCTTTTCATCAGCTATTACCTTTGTAATTCTGGCTAATACACCTACAAGCGAAAACTCCATTTGTCCTTGAATTCGCAGCATCTTCCATCCGTCTTCACGCTCAACGGTGTTTGAAGGTGCATACTCAGTGCGGCAAACGAGAGATATTTCTTCGTCTGTTTTTGCTAGAAAACAAAAATCATCCTCAAGTCTTACTTCTTTTAAATCATGAACTTTGCTTATAGTAAAGTTACCTTCTATTAATTTTATGTTCATAGTAGTAGTGTAACATAGTACGGTCTATTCGTAAAGTACATAACTACTATGCTTCTAATAGTAGGCTCTTCCTCC
>CAYJFX010000144.1:0-3683 GCA_964369735.1 uncultured Treponemataceae bacterium | reverse complement strand
TCTTTACCTTTTGCTTTTCTAAGAACTCTACCTCGTCTTTGTATATATTCTTTTGGATTTGTACTACTTGCCAGAATAAATGCTGTTTTAATTGCAGGTATATTAACACCCTCATCCAGACATTTTATTGCTACTATAGCTTGCAATTCATCGCCACCAAGAAACATTTCTTTGATTTCAATGCGCTCATCTTTTGTTTCTTCAGAAGTAAATTTTCTAACCTTTAATTTATGCGTTTTGTATAATTGGCGTGTAATCTCAGTTATTTGCTTTACTTCACTCTCGTCAGTAATGTCTTTTCTGTCATATTTTGTTGCTCCACAATAAATCAATATATGGCTATCGTCTTTATATGGGCTTACTGCTTCTAAGAGAGCTTCTATTTTATTTCTTGCTCCTGCAACAATTCTTGCTCTTTTTATAAGCAATAAATCTCGGAGCGCCTTTTTTCCTCTTTTGAAGAGCTAGACAGCTTGCTAATTTGTTTTGTTAATTCTTGATATTTTTCTAATTCTTCATCTGTTAATGTAACTAGAATAGGGTGATAGTAGTACGGGGTCAAAAAACCTTTGTCTATTGCATCTTTTAGACTAAATGACTGGCATACAGCTCCAAAGTATTCATGTAATTTAGTTGTACCGTCTTCATCGTTATGGCGTTCAAGAGTTGCTGAAAGGGCAAGTCTGTATTTTGCTTTTTCAGGTAGTAAGCTACTTAGCTTTTCTGCTCCAAAGTTATGAGCCTCATCAACAACAAAGCAAAAATCTTTTTTTATTCGACTTAACTGTTTTTGAAAAGCAGTAAGCGAAAAAGAACTATTTGTTGTGATGACACAGAAATTTTCTACAGCTGAGGCGTTATAAGCATTAACAATGTCTTCAAAATGTTCTTTCCATTTTGGATATGCAGAATAACATATAATAGGTTTTACTCCGAAATTTTCTATATCCTCAACCCATTGTTCTACTAAGTGTTGATAAGGAGCAACAATAATAACACCTATACTATCTGAAAGTTTTTCAGATAGTTTTGATAATGCGTATAGGCCTGTATAAGTTTTTCCAGAACCTGTTGCCATATCAAAGATACCTTTACAGTCATTTGATAGCCAATTGACAACAGCATCTTTTTGATAGTCATAAAAATCGATATTGCTTGGAGATCTGAAAAATGTTGAAGCATTTTTTTTACTTTCTTGCTCTTCCATATCGATTTCTAAATCTAAGGTTTCAGTTGTACGATATGAATTAAGTTTTTCTTTCGCTACCTTAGGGAAGTCAATTGTTTCAATATGTGGTTCTGAATTATTCCAAATCGAATTAAATGCACTTTCTTTTGATAAAACTCTTTCACTATCTTTTGTCCAAGAACAAAACACATCTATTGATTCATAGTTATGAGAAAAAGCATTTTTACTTTCATTCATTGATCCAGCAAAAGCGATAGTATTGTTTTCAAAATCAGTCATTAACCCAACTTTTTCATGATACATTCCTATTTTTCCTTTCTCCTCTAAGAAAGCAATTTTAATATCAAGTTGCCCTTTGGCAACTAAGTTTGCAAGTAGGTTGAGTCTGCGTTCATCATAAGAAGTTTTTGGCTTACTGAAAGAGCGTTCTAAACTGTCTGAAATCACACTTTCTCTTTCTTTAAACCCTTTTTCTATTGCTTCAATATCTTCTTCGCTTAAATTAGGTGAGGCAATAAGCTGAATTTTTCCACCGTTTTGAACAAGGTTTGAGCTTCCTTTTGCAATCTCAAGTAAAGCAGAAGAAGAAAAGAAGCCTACAGCTCTTTTATAAATAACCGATTCATTGAGGACAGGTATATAAAAGTCGTTTACTATGTCATCTATAAGCGACCGATATTCATCTTTTATTTTTACCTCTTTTAAACTCATTGTTATTCTCCTTTTGCTGATTGATAGTGAGATAAAATGGGAAATTTTTTATTGTTGAAAAACAAATAATATTTTCTCAAAGCATTAGAAATATTGCCATTTGTGTCTTTCAATTCTTGCTTGATTCGTGTTAGTATTTTATAAGTGAGTTCGTCATTAGCAACTATTTCATCAAGCGATAGTTCAAAATGTTTTTCAATTAAACGAGCCTTTGCTATTCGTGAACGAACAGCCTTGTCCTTACTAGTAATTTGAGTGTCTGAAATCAAAAATTTTTCAAATTCATTTTCTTTCATAGTTCACCTCAACTATTTTCTTCTATATATTCAAGAACATTATGAAGCTTTTCAAAATCATCTTCAGTATTAAAGTAACTCACACTAAATCTGACAGTACCTTCTGGAAATGTATTAAGAAATTTATGGGCGATAGGTGCACAATGCAAACCTGTTCTCACTGCAATATCATGCTCGCTTAAAATTTGACCTATATTGTCACTACTATATGAATCGAATACAGCAGAAACTACACCAATATTCTTTGTAGTATTACCAATAAGAGTAATATTATTGAAATGAGATAATGTGTTTATAAGGCTTGAACGGTTTTCACTTTCTACCTGTACAATGTGGGCAATTCCTTTTGATTCAATCCACTTAAGAGATGCATTTAATCCTGCAATTGCTAAAATATTTTGACTACCTACTTCATGCCTTTCAGGGAGTGTCAAAGGTAATTCTTGACTTGCAGAATCAACACCTGTTCCCCCATAATAAAGAGGTGTAAGAGGAATATTTTTTGCAACAATTCCTGCAACTCCAAAAGGTGCATATAGTGTCTTATGCCCAGCAAATACGGCAAAGTCATAAACGTCACTATTTAAGTCCGTGTCAATAAGTCCTGCTGTTTGTGCCATATCTATAATAGTTATGGCTTGATGTTTTTTTGCTAGAGAACAAAGTTCGTAAATTGGAGCAATTATACCACAAACATTACTTGCATGACTAGCTATCAATACATTAGGCGGGTTTTCATTAAATTGTTGACTAATTTTCTCTAAATCATATTCAAGTGAAGCTTTATCTACTTCAAGTTCAATAATGTTGAGCTTGTATTGTGTCTGCAAAAAGTGAAGTATTCGGGTAACTGCATTATGTTCAAAAGGTGTTATATAAATATTATAATTTTCTTTTATTGTAATACCTTGCAATATTATATTTAAAGCTTCTGTTGCTGAATTTGTAAATATAATATTTTTTGAAGGAGCATGAAAGAGCGAAAGTAAGAGTTTTCTAGTTTCTTCTACTAGAAAACTAGCTCTACTCGCTAGCGTGTGTTGTCCTCTTCCAACATTTACACCATATTCTCTGTAAAACTTATCCATAAATGAATAAACTTCTTCTGGTTTTGGAAATGTTGTTGCTGCATTATCGAAGTAAGTCATATTTTTTCCTAACACATTTTTTCTAAAAGGTCGATAAGGACTTGACGTTTTTCTTGCTCAGAAATTGACTGTCCCATTTCTTCTAGTTCATTGGCTATTGAATTATAAAGTAATTTTGCCTTTTTGTCGTATTCAATTTTTTGGAATGTTTTTTCAACGCTATCTCCATTTTTTGATTTAAATGTAATAGTATATAAATTTGAATCACAGACATCAGAACGCTCTTGAGAATTAAACTCTTCAATCGTTTTTTTCATTTGAGTTAAATTTTCTAAGAAGTCTTTAATCGTATTATCATTCCAATCGTCAATTCGTAAGCCTGTAACAGCTTTTGCAAGA
>CAYJFX010000143.1:0-3693 GCA_964369735.1 uncultured Treponemataceae bacterium | reverse complement strand
GACGTGCTATTGTTCGTAATCCAAAAGTATTCCTTTTTGATGAACCATTATCTAACCTTGATGCAAAGCTTCGTGTGCAAATGCGTGCTGAAATCTCAGATCTTCACCACCGCTTGGACGCAACAATGATTTATGTAACACACGATCAAATTGAAGCTATGACTATGTCAGACAAAATCGTTGTTATGAAAGATGGTAAAGTACAACAAATTGGTACATCACTTTATCTTTACAACCACCCAATCAATAAATTTGTTGCAGGCTTTATCGGATCACCTCCAATGAACTTCTTAACCGTAAAAGTACTAGAAGAAGGTGGAAAAATTGTTGTAGACGAAGGTTCTTTCAAATTAAGCCCAACAACAGACCAAGCAAAGTATCTTAAAGAATACGTAGGTAAAGAAGTATACTTTGGTATTCGACCTGAAGACCTAGAGTATAAAGCATCTCCTGCAGCTTCTAACAATATGCAACTAAAAGTTTCTGTTATTGAACCTCTTGGAGCTGAAACACACCTCTATTTAAGCACAAAAAATCAATCAGTTATCTCACGAACAGAACCAGATGTATCTGTACACATTGGTGATATTGCAAACTTTGTTCCTCTTATGGAAAAAGGAAAGTTCTTTGATAAAGACACAGAGCTCAACATTTGTGAAGAAGTAAAATCTGAATAAGAATACTATTTAGTGAAAAGGGCCACCCCAAAGGGTGGCTTTTTTGTAACTACTTGTCCAACGAGTTGTTATAATGGTATACTGTAATAGGTGAGGTTAAAATGAATAAAAAATTTGTTGTGGGATTTATGGTGCTCCTTGTATTGCTAAACACCATGGCATGTAGTGCAAACTATGACTTTAATGAAACAGAAATGACCACCCTTGGTGGGGAAAAAGTATTACTACAAGAAAGAGAAGATGCTGTATATAGCAGAGAATTCGGTTTTGGATTTGTAGTACCAGACTTAATGCTTGATATGGTTCGAGGAGGAACCCTCGAAATCTACCCTTTGTCAACATCTGTAACAATGCTTGTTGCATACTCAGATGGAATTTTTGATTTGATGGCTGCATTTGATTCTGGTAACAGTACTGCCCAAGAACAACAGGCGATACGAGACCAAGTAAACAAATATGTGTTTCAAGCTGCTGCTATAGCAAGAACTCCTATAGATTCAGATCAGGCGATTGCACTTGCAGAAATAGAAATGTCATACACGAATGTAGAAAAAATTGGCGAAACAAAACAAGATATTTATTACTACGCGTATAATGAAGATTTTTCACACTTAGTTCTTGGAGAGGGAGAGTTGGAAAAATTTAACTCACTTGTAAGTGATTTAAAAGAATTTGTTGATAATATTTTTATTTTCCATCCCGTTATTGAAGATTTAGCTTCAAACACAAGTGGCATGAGCCCTAACTTATCATCATTTGAAACAGAAACCTTAGATGGGCAAACGGTGGATGAAACTATTTTTGAAGATTATGATATTACAATGGTAAATGTTTGGGCAACATGGTGTGGCCCGTGCGTAAATGAAATGCCCGATTTGGCAGAGCTTCATAGAGATATGCTCCCAGAAAATGCAAACATGATAACGTTGTTAACAGATGTGCCAGATGGTATTGAAGCAGCAAAGGAAATTGTGGCAACCTCTAATGGGGAGTTTATAACAATGTTTGCTAACGAAAGCTTAAACGGCCTTTTAAATACGGTGACAGCAATACCAACAACATTTATGGTAGACTCAGAAGGAAATATTATTGGTTCTCCCATTGTTGGAGCTCCTCCAACAAATCCAGCAGAAATGTATTTGGGTGCAATAGAGAATGCCCTTGCGACGGTAAGTCAATAAAAACAAAAGCCTTGATTACTTTTTAGTCAAGCCCTTTTGCGAGGCCTTATATACAAAATGAATACAAAGATAAAAAAAAATCAAAACCTGCACGGTAGGCTTATTCGCTATTCTTTACTCATTGCTAGTATTATTCTTGTTATACTTGGAATTATGCGAGGCGAAGCTCGAACCGTATTACAAAAGGCAGTTATTATTTGCTTAGAATGTATTGGGATAGGGTGATGTTAATTAACAATTAATAATGAATAATTAATAATTGTACGGGTAGAACAGGGGGCTTTGATTTGAGAGAACTAGAGTCAATTAATAATATATGGGGAAACAAATGAGACGATGGATTGAGCAAAATTATAGATATCTCATTCAGTTTTGTGTAGCAGTTATTTCAAATTCGTATATCGTGGGCTTTTTTACGGCTAGAATATATAATGGGAAATCTAAGTATGTATGTGTACCGGGCTTAAATTGTTACTCCTGCCCAGGCGCCTTGGGATCTTGCCCTATCGGTGCATATCAAGCAGTTGTTGGAGGGCGTACCAATAATATAACTTTGTATGTTACTGGAATGCTTGTTTTCTTTGGTGTTGTTTTTGCCCGTTTTGTTTGCGGGTTTTTGTGTCCCTTTGGATTTTTTCAAGATTTGTTATATAAAATCCCATTGTTTCGCTTAAAAACAGAAAAGCAAAAAGCGCAAGCAATAAAAATTCCAAAAAAAATTGATGAGCCCTTGCGTTATATAAAATATCTCATGCTTTTATTTCCCGTAATGATTTTGCCTGTTGTACTGGTAAACCAATTTGGCATTGGCTCTCCATATTTTTGCACATGGATTTGCCCCGTGGGTTCACTCCAAGGCGGGATTCCACTGGTTAGTCAAAATGAAAGTTTACAACAAGCGGTAGGCTTTTTGTTTAATTGGAAGATGACCTTGCTTGGAATAATAATTATTGGCTCTGTGCTACTGTATAGACCCTTTTGTAAATACATTTGCCCTTTAGGCGCCTTTTATGCGCTTTTTAATGGCGTGAGTTTTTACAAGATGGAAGTAGATTCAGATTCTTGTACGCGGTGTGGAAAGTGTGAAAAAGTTTGCCACATGCAAATTAACCCCATAAAAAAAATTAAAAAGGTTGATGCGCTTGAAGGCAAAAAAGCACAGTGCGGAAAGGTACAAATATCTTCTGCAGAATGTGTTCGCTGTGGGGACTGTAAAAGATCTTGCCCTGTTGGAAGTATAACAAGTGGATTTAAATTGTAGTACTGTAAATTCCTCTTGACATCTTTGTGGTTTCTCATATATAATTAACACATGAACAATTGTTCATGTGTTAATTTGTTTTAGGAGGCCTCCATGAGCGATAATCTAGACTTTGAACTTCTATACGACCTAGCCGATTTTTTTAAAGTATTTGGAGATACCACGCGCATACGAATACTCTATGAACTTAGGCAATCAGAACTCTGTGTTGGAGACCTCGTAGAAAAACTAAGCATGACACAATCAGCCGTTTCTCACCAATTAAAAATTTTGCGACAAAGCAAGCTTGTAAAATATCGGCGAGAAGGGAAGAGTTTAATTTATTCTTTGTCCGATGCACATGTTGTGTCGATTATTGACCAAGGAATAGAACATTTGGAAGAGTAATAAAGGCTTCAATGCAAATAGCATTTCAGCCTTTATTTAGGAGTTTGCGCAGCAAACTCAATATAGTACTGCCGTTTTCACATACGTTGCAAACGGCACAAAAAGCTACGTATCAAAAACTGATGTTTTTTAACGTAGTTTTTATAGAAGAGTAATAGGAGAATAAAATGAATATTTTTTATCATAG
>CAYJFX010000142.1:0-3708 GCA_964369735.1 uncultured Treponemataceae bacterium | reverse complement strand
AAATTGGTACAGAAGATTCAAAAGGTACAAAAGTTTTCGCTTTAACTGGTAAAATCCAAAACTCAGGTCTTGTTGAAGTTCCAATGGGAACAACATTACGAGAAATTATTTTCGAAATTGGTGGTGGTATCAAAGACGGAAAAAAATTCAAGGGTGTTCAAACAGGTGGACCTTCAGGTGGAATTATCACAGAAGAGCACTTAGATACACAAATTGACTTTGGTGGACTTGTAAAACTTGGCTCAATGATGGGTTCAGGTGGTATGATTGTTATGGACGAAGACGACTGTGTTGTTGACGTTTCTAAATTCTACATGGAATTCTGTGTTGATGAATCTTGTGGTAAATGTTCACCTTGTCGTATTGGTACAAAACAAATGTACGATATTCTTGATAAAATTTCAAAAGGTAAAGGTGAACCTGAAGACTTAGATAAGCTTGAAGATATAGCTCTTGCAATGAGACGCTCTTCTCTTTGTGCTCTTGGACAAACAGCTCCTAACCCTACAATTTCTACTCTTAAAAAATTCAGAGAAGAATATGTTGCACACGTTACAGACAAAAAATGTGATGCAGGAAAATGTAAAAATCTTACATCGTTCGTTATTAATGAAAAATGTATTGGTTGTACAGCCTGTGCAAGAAAATGCCCTGTTAATTGTATTGCTGGCGAAAGAAAAGAGCGCCATGTTATTGACCAAGCAAAATGTATTAAATGTGGTGAGTGTGAACGCACTTGTAAGTTTAATGCAATTGATAAACGATAAGTACTAAGGAGATTTGATAATGGTAAATCTTAAAATAAATGGCAAAGATGTTCAAGTTCCTGAAGGTTCTTCAGTATTAGATGCCGCAAAAAAATTGAATGTTCAAATTCCTACACTCTGCCACAATCCTGACCTACCAGCATGGGCTTCATGTGGTATTTGTATAGTAAGAACAGCAGGAACTGCGCGAATGATGCGAGCTTGCTGTACAAAAGTTACAGAAGGCATGGATTTAGTAACCCACGATCCTGAAATTGTACAAGCACGACGAACTGTTCTTGAACTTATTCTTTCAAACCATCCAGACGATTGTTTAAAATGTGTGCGAAATGGGAAGTGCGAATTACAAGAATTAGCAGCCGAATTTGGACTTAGAGAAGTTAGATTTGATAAAATATTAAAAGACCAACCAATTGATGATTCTAACGACGCAATTGTATTGGACAGAAACAAGTGTATTAACTGTGGACGTTGTGTAGAAGCTTGCCAGCAATTGCAAAATGTTTGGGCGCTTGAATATACTGGACGCGGAAACAAAACAATGATTGGTCCTGTTTCAGGTGTTAACCTTGCAGATAGCCCTTGTATTCGCTGCGGACAATGCGCAGTGCACTGCCCAACAGGTGCAATTGCCTCAACGCACTCAAACAAAAAAATCTGGGATAAATTGGGCGATGACAAATATACTTGTGTTGTTCAAATGGCTCCTTCTGTGCGTGTTGCAATAGGTGAAGAGTTTGGGTTAGAACCTGGAACTATTTCTACAAAGAAAATCTATACTGCGCTAAGAAGAATTGGGTTTAACTATGTATTTGATACAAACTATTCAGCGGACCTTACCATTATGGAAGAAGGAACAGAATTTGTTACTCGTTTAACTACTGGAGGAGTTCTTCCGATGTTTACGAGCTGTTGCCCTGGCTGGGTAGACTATTGTGAAAAAAATTATCACGATATGCTCCCACATCTTTCAACAGCAAAAAGCCCTCAACAAATGATGGGTGCTACTATTAAAACCTATTGGGCAGAGCAAGTTGGAGTAAAACCTGAAGATATTTTCAGCTTATCTATTATGCCATGTACTGCAAAAAAATATGAAGCTCATAGAGATGAGAACATGAACTCTTCTGGAGCGCCAGATGTTGATGAAGTTATTACGACAAGAGAGTTTGCTCGTCTTATTCGCCAAGCAGGTATCGATTTTACTGATCTTGAAGATTCAGAACCAGATAATCCTCTTGGACCATACTCAGGAGCAGGAACTATCTTTGGTGCTACTGGTGGTGTTATGGAAGCTGCAATCAGAACAGCATATAACCTTGTAACAAAAGGTGAGTTGGCTGAGCTTGATTACAAACCTGTGCGCGGTCTTGACGGCGTAAAAGGAGCTGATGTAAAAGTAGGTGATGTAACTGTAAAGGTTGCCGTAATTCATCAGTTAGGTAATGTAGAGAAGGTGGTTAAGCAAGTTAGACAAGAAATTGCAGAAGGAAAAGAACCTTCATACCACTTTATTGAAGTTATGGCTTGCCGCGGTGGATGTGTTGCAGGAGGCGGACAACCTTATGGAGCAACAGACGAGGTTCGAAAAATGCGTGCACAAGGTCTTTATACAGATGATAAGAATGCAGAGATTCGAGTTTCACATAAAAACCCACTCATTTTGAAAGCCTACAAAGATTTCTTTGGTGAGCCAAATCATGGGAAGGCGCATCACCTATTACATACAACATACACAAAGCGTGAGTTGTATAAATAAGAGCATACTTTGCTAATAAAAAAGACGATGCATTGCATCGTCTTTTTTATTGCTGTAACAATTCTTTTTCTACTGCTCGTTTTCTAGTTGCAATTTGCGAATAAATACAGCCACAATATTCCTGACGATATAAATTAAACTCTTTAGAAACCTCTAAACTTCTTTTAAACCCGTTGCGCTTTTTAAAGTCGGCATATACGAATTGTGGGACTTTTGATGGCTCATTATTTTCTTGCATGTTTTTATAAAGCTTTTGCCCAATTCTATTTATTTTCTCTGCATCCTTATGAGGGCTTATTGAAAGGGCGGTGGTAAAATAGTCAAAGTTTTGTTCTATAGCATAGGAAGCGGTGTGCTGTAATCTGAGCTCATAACACTTTTCACAGCGCACCCCCTTTTCTGCTTCTGTTTTTAAATCAGGATATTTCTCTGTTTCGACAGCTTCAAAAAAATCATTGGGCTCGTAATGTTCTGCCTTAAAAGCAATATTTAAATTCTTACACTGAGAGCTTTGAGAAAATTTTGGCAAAAACTCTCTCAGTTCTTCCAATCGCTTGGCATATTCTTCTCTGGGGTGAATGTTAGGATTATAATAATATACGGTAACATCAAAGATTTGGGCTAATTGTTCAAGGACGGCACTGGAGCAAGGCGCGCAGCACACGTGAAGCAAAAGACTGGGTTTTTTTTCACTATAAAGAGGGTTTCTGTGTACTTCGCGTATAATTTTCTTAAAAAGATTGTCGTAATTATGTTTCATTTTGTGCTACTCACCAATTATTTTTACTAAGACTCTTTTTTTGCGGCCACCATCAAATTCGCCATAAAAGATTTGTTCCCAAGGACCAAGGTGGAGCTGACCATTGGTAATTGCTACAACAACTTCACGGCCCATAATTTGCCGTTTCATGTGTGCATCTGCATTTATTTCGCCAACATTGTGCCTATATTTAGAAACAGGCTCATGTGGTGCTAGCTTTTCAAGCCATTCATCAAAGTCTTGGTGAAGGCCACCTTCATCATCATTTATAAAAACACTCGCGGTAATATGCATAGCATTTACTAACACAAAGCCCTCTTGTATGCCGGACTGTGCGAGTAAATTTTCAATTGTTGGTGTAATGTTTATATACTCTCTCATATGGGTAGTATTAAACCATAGTTCTTCTGTTAAGGTTTTCA
>CAYJFX010000141.1:0-3756 GCA_964369735.1 uncultured Treponemataceae bacterium | reverse complement strand
AATTGCGAAGCGCAGTTTTTCCCCCTCATGCTCCCCCTTTCCTTGCACGCTTTTTAATCATGAGAGATAAGAAAATAATTTTAGATTCTTAAACAGACTATAAAAGAAAACAGAATTAAACATATAAGAAAATTATATGTTTACAAAAGTTTAACTGCTTTTAATTTTTTACAAAAATTCTGATTCAAAAATTTCGACATGGACGTCGCCCTACTGAATGGTAAACGAGTTTTGAACTAATCACTTAACACCGGTAGCGCAAAACTCGGTAGTTAAAAAATACATGGATGTATTTTTTAACGAAGCTATTGACAAAATAATATTATATGCTATATAGTATTATTATAAATATAATATTATTATTAAAATAATATTACTGGAGGTATTACGTGACTTTTACCGCAGGGGCAACAATGCTCGACATGGTAGTTCTTTCTCTAGTGGCAGCAGAAGGAACATACGGGTATAAGATTACGCAAGACGTTCGCTCTATTATGGATGTTTCAGAAAGCACTCTTTATCCTGTTTTACGCCGCTTAGAAAAAGATAGCTTTTTAGAAACGTATAATCAAGAGTATTCAGGCCGTATGAGAAAATACTATAAAATTACTTCTAACGGTATGATTCAACTTGATAACTTTAGACGTGAATGGTCTTCGTATCGAAAAAAAATTGAAGCAATAGTTTTTGGAAAAACAAGTATTTAGAGGTAAAGCAATGACAAAAAAAGAATATTTAAGGGCATTGAAAAATGAAATACAAGCCCTCCCCCATAATGAACAAAAAGAAGCTCTTGATTACTATGAAAACTACTTTTTAGACGCAGGAGTAGAAAACGAACAAAAAGTAATTGAAGAGTTAGGTGATGTTAAAACACTTGCAAAAGAAATTATTTTAAACTTTGCTTGTGTTCCTCAAAGGGTTGAAAACCCAAAGTCAAAAAGAAATAACGACAAAAAAGATATGCCAACTTCTAACAAGTGGATTATTGCCATAATTCTTATTCTTACCTTTCCTATTTGGATACATATTGTTGCAGCAGTATTTTGTATACTGGTGTCTCTTTTAGCACTTGGTTTTTCAGGAATAGTTGCAGCACTTGCAATTTTTGTTACTGCCATTGCAACTATTGTACTTGCAGTGTGGGCCTTTGCAACGAATCCCCTAGTATCGGTTTTTATTTTAGGTACCTGTTTAATATTAATTGGACTTGGAATTCTTGCATGGATTGTTGGAATATGGTTTTTTGCAAAGTTTGCGCCCTGGGTATGGAATGGAGCAAAAAAAATTTATTGCGCTTGTGTGCAAAAAGTAAAATCAAAAATATAGATTGGAGATTAATGAATATCGTGGCTGTATTATCGCCCCTTTATTCATTTTTAAGTTTGCGTTGCAAACTTTATAGTTACTGCCGTTTTTACTCTGTACTGACGGCTCAAAAAAATGTACGTTCAAAAACGTAAGTTCTTTTAGGAGAAAAAAATGACAAAATCTACAAAAACAGCACTTATCGTATCAGCGATTTTTATCGTGTTTGGAATAACCTTAGTGGTAGCCACCAGTATTGCAGGAGTGCGCCCTCACAATGTTCGATACCTTTTAGCTAGCGCCCAAAATGACTTTCCCTTTGGTGAAGAATCTATTGTTTCAGAAGAACATATAACCTACCCTGAGCGCGAAATAAAAGAGCTCGACATCGATATTGATGTTGCACAAGTGTTTATATCCCTAGGAGAAGATTTCACGGTTAGGGCAGAAAATACTGAAGAAATGTATATCAAAAGTGTCCTTGATAAGGATGGAGAGCTTATCATTAAAGATGAGCGATACAAAGAATGGTTTGAACGAAATTCTATTAAGCACCCAAAAGTGTACATAACTATTCCAGAGGGAATGCGTTTCAATTCAATTGACATAGAAACCGATGTTGGAGCGGTAGAAGCACAAAACATCAATCTCGAAACAAAGAGACTTGATGTTAAAACTGAAGTCGGTTCAATTGAAATTAATGGTATTACAAGTGATGAAACTGAAGCAGAGGTGGCTGTGGGCGCAATTAAATTACAAGGTTCGTTTACTGGTAACACCGAACTTTCTTGTCAGCTCGGTTCAATTATTTTCAATAGTACAGGTATAATAGAAAATTGGTCATACGAAGTAGAAACCACATTAGGTGGCGTAAAGATTAATGACAATTCGATGGCTGGGCTTGGGACACAAAGCTCACTTTCTAAAAAGAAAAACCACTTAGATATACAGTGCGACCTAGGCAGTGTAGAAGTTACCATTCAGTAAAATAAAACAAAATATATAGGGGTTTTTATATCTAAAAGCCCCTTTTTTTATAGTTGCCCCCCTCGATAGTCAATAGTCGCATTATTCTCATTACTTGTAATTATTCATAATAACTGATACTATTAGGTCTATGTCTGATGTACTAGCAAAAGCCCTTTCATTTGTTGTTCTTATAATTTTAGGATATGTCCTTAAATCCTTTGGTATTTTAAAAAAAGAAGATAGGGTTCCATTATTAAATATAGTGTTTTATATAACATTGCCGTGCATTCTCATTTCAAGTTTTAAGTCATTCGAATACTCTAACACTCTTTTTGTAGCTATCTCTACTGGCTTTCTTGCCACAGTACTACTTTTTGTAGTTGCATTTATTGTTAGTATAAAGTCACATACATCCTTTAAGCGCTCATCCATGATGGTTCCATCAGGATTTGCCGTTGGAACGTTTACTATCCCTTTCGCAGCAACATTTTTAGGTCCTGAAAGTTTAATCTTCATAGCTATGTTTGATATGGGTCATGCCATTATGGGCTTAGGTGGAACATATGCTGCAGTTGCAAGTATAACAGGTTCATCTGAAACGGTAACAGTAAAAACATTTTTCAAAAGACTTTTTTCTTCTGTTCCATTTGATACGTACCTCATTATGTTATTTATCAATTTTTTTGATATCCATATTCCAGGTGGTATATATATTTTTACAGATTTTGCCGGTTCTGCTACCGCTTTCATAGTCATGATTACAATAGGGCTTATGCTAGAAGTTAATATTCAAAAAAAGAGTATAAAAGAAGTTTTCCTGCTTTTAACTATACGCTATGCTGTCGTTACATCAATAGGCATTGTTATTTTTTTTGGAACAACGCTGCCACACGAATATAAACTAGCATTATTGATTTGTCTCTTTGCCCCACCCTCAACGAGCTCGGTAATATTTTCGCAAAAGCTCCAATGTAGTCCAAATGTTATAAGTGCAGTACAAAGCCTTTCTATTCCGATAAGCATACTATGTAGTAGCGCTATAATACTATTAGGTTAAGCTCCCAATAAAGGCTTCTAAGCCCTCTTTTACATCATTATAAGTCACATTAAACCTTCCTGAGTAATACGGGTCTGCAATGTCTCGTTTTAAGCCAGTATAGCCTAAAAGAAGATGCACTTTATGTGCATTTTCACTACCAACAATTCTCTTCATGTCTTGAATATTTCTTGAATCCATTCCTATGAGGTAGTCAAAGTACTCCCCATCGGCTTTGGTTAGCTGAATCGAGCGTTTTTTTGAATAATCAATGTAGAGTCTATCAAGTACGGCAGCTGTTCCGTGGTGTACCCTACTACCTGTCATGGCAGAGGTTCCTCGAGATTCAACAATAAAACTGGACGATAATCCCTTGTCTTCAATCATTTTTTTAAATACAAATTCTGCCATAGTGGAGCGACAAATGTTCCCTAGACATACAA
>CAYJFX010000140.1:0-3765 GCA_964369735.1 uncultured Treponemataceae bacterium | reverse complement strand
AACTGAAATAAAAGGCTTTGACCAAGTTGACGTTAGAGAAGTGGTAAAAAGAGATGTTGCCTTGCGGTACGACTCTAAAACGGGGTACTTGGGTACCAATGTTTCAACAGGCACCGAGGTAATGAGAGTCTCTCCATATGACAGAATTGTAGTACTTCGAAAAAGTGGTGTGTACCATGTAAATGATGTGCCTGAAAAGCTCTTTGTTGATGCTGGCATGTGGTATTGCGGACTTTCTGATAAAGATGAGCTTTCGAAGGTATTGTTTACAATTATTTATAAAGACCCTAAAAACAATTATGCGTCCATTAAAAGGTGTAGAATAGGCCAGTTTATATTAAATAGGGATTATGTAATTGTGCCTCCTGGGTGTAAAATACTTCATGTTGATACTCGAAAAAAATTCGAATTTAAGTTATACTATGTTAAAAAGCCACGTGTTAAAATTTTAGAAGAAATTTTTAAGGCAGAAGACTTTGAAGAAAAAGGCTTAAAGGCACAAGGTGTTCGCTTAGCAAGCAGGGAAGTTCAAAAAATACAAGTTCCTAAAAAGGGAACCATCGACATAGAATAAAAGCGAGAAGGCATAATGAACGATTCAATTAAAAAAGTGCAAATGTGCATGGCACAAAATATTCCCAAGTTTGTAATTTCCTTACTACTTATGGGAATGATTACAACATTGATGATGGCTTTTACCATCCTACCCATAGCAAGCGCAATTATGTCTACCTCTACAAGCATTTCTTCGATGATTATGCTTATTGTGATTACAGTTGCTGTTTCATCTATCCAATATGTTCTTCAATACGGTTTTTTTGTCCTTGTTTTTCTACTGTACACAGGAAATTATGCAGTGTTAGGTCACCTTTTTTCAGGCTTCCGTGATTTTAAGCGAGCGTTTATAATTGGACTTATTTTTACTTCAGTATATATGATTATTCTCTTAGGAATAAGCTTTGCGTTTGCATTGCTGCTATCTGCAGAGATAATTACTCTTACCTTTGATACACTGCTTGTAATTTTAGGCTTAATTTCATTTGTTGTTCTAGCGGTTCTCTATGTTTTTTGTGCCTTTTCATGGTTTTTACTGTATGAAAATCATCGCATGACTGTTAAAGAAGCATTGCTACAAAGTATTAGTATCACAAATGGAAACAGAGTTGCATTTGTAAAATTTTGTGTACGATGTGCAAGCTACTTTTTACCAGTAGCTATCATCTGCATTGTAGTAATTCAAGCCCCTTTGTTTATACCTGCAATAGATTCAACTTCACACTTGTATGTATCGCTTGTAAGCGTATTGAATTTTCTTTATATTATTTGTATGTATGTAACCCTAATGCGCATTAGTATAGCTTTTGCAGCATGGTACGTATCATACACAGAGTCTCCTCCCGCAATGCAAGCAATCGATCAGCGCTATGCGCTTTTGCCAAATAAACAAGAAACCTTCCAAGACAATCTAAAAGATTCAAACGATGAATAGGTTAGCACATGGAAGTTTTACTCAAGAGTGCACAAACAGAGCTTTTTTTTAAAAACTCTCGCTTTTTGGCAGAAGCCTTTCCTGTAACAACTCAAAGTGAAGCGAGAGAAAAACTAAAGAGTTTAAAAGAACTTTACAGTGATGCAAACCATGTAGTGCATGCCTTTGCCGTTGGAAAAAATGCCGAAGTGTATGGCATGAGTGATGACGGGGAGCCTTCAGGAACTGCAGGTAGGCCTGTGTTAGATGTTCTAAAAGGAAAAAAATGTACTAACATTCTTGTCACCGTTACTCGGTGGTTTGGTGGAACACTTTTAGGAACAGGCGGCCTTGTAAAAGCATATTCAGAATCTGCAAAGGCAGTCCTTGCCCTTATTGAAACAGAAGAACTTGTTGAGCGGTTCCCATTTTCATTTTCAGTAAGTTATGACCAATATGAACTTGCAAAACGGCACTTACAAACATTGAATGTTTGCGATATTGAAGAAGACTTTACCGTTGATATTGCTATTAAGGGCATGATTGTAGAACCAGAGTTACAAGGCTTACATGACTATGTTGTGGAGTTGACGAAGGGAAAGGGGAAGGTAATTAATAATTAATAATGCATAATTGATAATTGAAATTTATTCACTTTATAAAAAATGAATCGTATACTACCAAGATAGTTTCATTTAGACTGTCATACCGAGCGAAGTCGAGGTATCTCCTTCGTGGTGTGTAAATTTTTGTTTTATGCGATTGCCACCAAGATTGGTCATTTTTAAGCCGCAGATTTGTATGGGGTACAATCTAGGGTAGGGATTAAAAGGATTACGCAGATTTAGCACAGATAGCGGGTGTAAGAAAAATGGATTCATTTAGCCTGTCATTCTGATTCTGCCTTGTATTTTTACCCGTGAAGAATCTCCTTCGTGGCATGAATAATCTTGATTGTTGCGATTGCCACCAATATTGGTTATTTTAAATCCGCAAGGATTACACAGATTTTTATGGTTTACAAAAAAAGGGAAGAATTGCTCTTCCCTTTAGCATATGAGTTAAAATTTTGAATTAACTAATGTTGAAAATTCTGAAGATGTGCTAAATGAAAGCGTAGTATTATCAGTTGCATTTAATGTTATCTCGATACTATCACTACTTTTTATTGCAGTAATATCATTTGTAGTAACTGTCAGTTCTATCCATGTCTGGTGCAAATTGTCGCTATCTACGCCTTTTGTCCATATTTCTGTATATGTATTTCCAACTGGTTCTATGCTATAACCAGTATTTGTTACCAAAGTGAAATCGTCTTTCCAGTAGTCTTCACCATACATGGTATTTCTTTTTTCAGCTTTGCTGATACTTACTGTATATTCATTTGTTGTGGTATTCTTTATTATCTGGAACATATAGAAGCTAATCACGTTTTTATATTCAGGATCTGCATATGTCCCATTATAATATAAGCATGAAGCATAGTCTATTCCAGATTCGCTGTCTGTATTAGTACCGAAGTAAGCAATATCAAATTGATATGTTGGCAATACTGCCCCACCGCCGCCACCAGTTGTGGGCTCGCAGCTTGCAAATAACACAAAGGCAATTGCAAGTAATACTAATAATTTTTTCATTTCTCTCTCCTATTTTCAGAATAGCACTCTAACATATTTTCGTCAAGTGTTGTTATAAGCAAAATAAAAAAGACTTTTGAGAAAAATCTCAAAAGCCTCTATCGTAAAAATAATTATACAGTGTACATTGTAAATTACACTATCTTAGTTCGTCCTTCTTTTCTTTCTGGTGGACTCATTTCCATATCACCATAACCTGCAATAATTACAATCATAGGGACATAGTCGCTCGGTATACCAAGTGCTTTGATTGCTGCATGATTTGGTTCTGAATTAAAGAGTAATGCAGATAGTCCTACCATACAGGTATCAATGCCAAAGGACTTTGCAGCAATTGCAATGCTTTGTAAGGTTATGCCTGCATCAACCTTAGAATAATGATCCTCTGGGTTATTTGTAGAAATAACGTAGACTGCAGGTGCATAATAAAAAGCACTTACTGCAACACCTTCAGGAAATCTCGTAGCCATTCTTTCTTTTGTAGCATCATCAAATTTAGAAACTATTGCATCATCTAATGCTTTTACGGCAGTTGCATCTTTTACTAATGTAATGTGACACTCTTGCTTATTCATTGCACTCGGTGCCCATTCAGCTGCCTTTAAAATTGCCTCTAATTGTTCCATTGGCGGAAGCTCTTTTTTGTACGCTCTCATACTA
>CAYJFX010000139.1:0-3780 GCA_964369735.1 uncultured Treponemataceae bacterium | reverse complement strand
CACTCGACCGTGGACCAGACTTTATTAAACTTGCAGACGCCTACGGAATCCGTGCCTATAGGGCAACAACCGAAGCAGAGTTCAAGGATGCGTTCAACAAGGCAGTAGCTGAAAATAAGCCATGCCTCATAGAAGCTATGATTAACATTGACGAAATGGTTCTCCCAATGGTTCCAGCAGGCAAGGCGATTGACGATACCTTGTTGGAAGTTTAATTAATGTATAATTCATAATGTACAATGTATAATGATTAGAGGGGCGTTCCGGCCTTCGGCCGTCCCGTGCTCCGCTTGTATCTTTTGCTTACGCAAAAGGGTAACGCGGTATGCGTAAACTTGGGACATGGCTTGCCATATTATTATTTTATACCCGTTAGGGATTATTTTAATAAAATTTCAACAAATTATACCCGATAGGGTATAAAATTGGTATTTTTACTTGACATTATACCCGATAGGGTATAAAATATTGGTATTATGAGTGAAAATATAGCCAAATTTGTAAAAACCATGCGAAAAACCTATAATCTAACACAAGAGGACTTGGCGAATAAGGCTGGGGTTGGTGTGCGTTTTATTCGTGAACTCGAAGCGGGAAAAAAAACGGTGCGTTTAGATAAGGTAAACATTGTACTTGACCTTTTTGGTCATACGGTGGGAGCAGTAAAGTCTACTGTGAACATGGAGAATAAATGAGAAGTGCACAAGTTTATTTATACGATATATTTACAGGAATACTCACAGAAGATG
The DNA here is from genome assembly GCA_964369735.1 of uncultured Treponemataceae bacterium. GTDB lineage: Bacteria > Spirochaetota > Spirochaetia > Treponematales > Treponemataceae > CAYJFX01. Next base: position 3,031 of record CAYJFX010000139.1, on the reverse strand, counting down.
AAAATGGTTATACATTTTGCTATGATAATAACTACTTAGAAAACAATAAAGCTCTAGCTATCAGTAATCTTTTTCCTTTACAAAGTGAAGCCTATCGTAGCAATATACTTTTTCCTTTTTTTGATGGTCTTATTCCCGAAGGCTGGCTATTAGACATTGCACAAAATAATTGGAAAATTAATACAAACGATAGAATGGGTTTGCTCTTAGCCTGTTGCAAAGATTGCATTGGGGCAGTAAGTATTATGGCGGTAGAACATGAAAAGTAAATGTTATATATGCGGAAAAGAGATTATTCCCAATGAAACACTCTATCATGCTAAATGTTCAAAAAAACTCTTTGGTACGCAAACGGTGCCTACACTTAATTATACGCAAGAGGATCTTAACAAACTTGCTAACTATATTATCTCTAAAAGGATATCTGTTCCTGGTGTACAGCCAAAATTATCACTACACTTAGAAAAAGGAAATTCGAATGCTGAGCGACTAACTTTAGTGGGGCTTGAAGGTGACTATATTTTAAAACCACAAACGAATGATTGGATACACCTTCCAGAAGCAGAACACTTTTGTATGCTTTTTGCTCGCCTTTGTAATATTCAAACAGTAGATTTTGGGTTAATTCCTCTAAAGTCAGGTGAGCTATCCTATATAACAAAACGTATGGATAGAACAAAAAAAGGATCCTTACACATGGAGGATTTTTGCCAACTAAGCAATAAACTAACAGCACAAAAATATAATGGTTCAATGGAGCAGGTTGGAAAACTTATTAGACAATTTTCTGCTGTTCCTGGACTCGATATTGCACGATTTTTTGAGCTATCCTTATTTTGTTTTTTAACAGGAAATTCTGATATGCACTTAAAAAATTTTTCATTAATACAAGGATCACAGTCGGATTCTAAGTGGGTACTATCCCCTTCATACGATTTGATTCCCGTAAAAATTATTTTACCAGAAGACCTTGATGAGCTTGCACTTACAATGTGTGGGAAAAAGTCAAAATTGCAAAAAAGTACTTTCATTGAGTTTGGCGAGAATTTGCAACTAACAAAAAGTCAAATTAATAAGATTATTTTTTCATTACTTAAAAAAGCCGCATTAAATGTAGAGGTATCTTTGCAATGTTCGTTTTTACCTGATGAGATGAAAGAATCATTTATGGCATTATTCGAGGAACGCTTTGCAAGACTAAATAATGTGGTGTCATAGCAGAATTGTAGTGTCTATCATCCGTGTCGAATATTCCTTTTTTTAGAAAAAAGATCCTGTTTTGTATAAAAAAGAGGGGGTAGGCCAAGATGGCAAAGCGGGCTTGAGCCGAGGGGGAGACTTCCCCCTACATATAAAAACTCACTCCTACTTTTTTCCAACCCTCACCATTACCCTAAACAATACAAGTCCAATTATAAAGAATAGAGAAATAACTGCAACGCCAAGTTGTTCTCGACCTGTGAGCATGGTAACAATACCTATGGTGAATGTTCCTAAAAAGGATGCACCTTTGCCGCAAATGTCCATAAAGCTAAAGTACTTTCCAGAGTCTTCTGCTGGAATTAATTTTGCAAAGTATGAGCGAGAGAGGGCTTGAATGGTGCCTTGAAAGAGGCCAACTGCTATTGCTAAAATCCAAAACTCTGTGGTGGTATCTAGTCCTATTGCATAGATGGCTATAGCGAGGTAGGCAACGATACAAATGGTTAGAATTGTTTCGGGATTTATTTTTGCGGTAATTCGGCCTAAAATGATGGCTGCGGGAAAGGCAATGAGCTGTGTTACCAAGAGTGCTATGATCAATTGGTTTGAATCTAAGCCGAGTGCTGAACCGTATGCAGTAGAAAGCGAAATAACCGTATACACCCCATCAATGTAGAAAAAGAAGGCCAGTAAAAATAATAGAATTTTTTTATCTTGTACAACTTTTTTTAATGTTTGCCCTAGTTCAATAAAACCTTGAGTAAATGGATTACCAGTAGTTTTTACGTAAGCCGTTTGGTTGTAGTCCTTGAGAATTGGAAACGAAAACAAAAGCCACCAAATCATGTGGAGTATGATGGTAATTTGAATTGCTTGCACCATACCAATGCCAATAGACTCACCAAATAAAATAAGACCAAGTCCTATAATAAAGGGAATGCAGCTTCCAACATAACCAAAAGCGTACCCATAAGAAGATACAATATCAACCCTGTCGCTTGTGGTAATTTCAGGAAGCATTGCGTCACTAAAAATAAAGCTTAACTGGCAAGAGGTTTTAGCAACAATAAAAAGAATAATAAAGCTAAGCCATGTAGGCATAAAGCCCATGATAACTCCAGATAGAACCCCTAACAGTACACAAAGAAGAAAGAGGCGCTTTTTCATGTCTTTTCTGTCTGAAATTGCTCCCAGTATGGGGCCCATTACTGCTACAAGTATAGTTACAATTGAAGACGCAAAGCTCCAATAGGCAAGGTATTCTACCGATGTTAGGCCACCTTGCTCTGCAAGTGAATTAAAAAAAATGGGTATAATTGCAGTTATAAGCAATATAAATGCAGAGTTTCCCACATCGTACATTATCCATGACTTTTCAATTTTTGTAAACTTAAACATAAAAGCACTCCTATAAAAAATACGCAAACAATATTACATTAGCAAAAGCACCTATGTGTGGTTTTACTGGAATAAAATAAATACTAAAAGGCTTGCAAAAAATACTACCGTTAAAAAGTTCATGGTACCAAAGCGCGCTTCGGGATTGTGTGAATGGTGAAAAAAATCTCTTTTTGATATAACAAAACGGTACAATAGAATAGCGCCGCCAATACTTGAAACCCATTGAACGGCCTTGCTCGCATAGCTTGATGTGTCAATTTCTAGTGCATAGCCTAGGGTGATGCGCATAAAATCTTCTCCAAAGACACCACTTAATAAACAGCTTGTTGCGAGAATGAGTAGGGCCATAACCGCAGGAACGTCATTTTTTGTAAAATCCTTTACCGTTGGCTTTCCAAAGAGCATTGAGCCAAATTTAACAAATGAT
>CAYJFX010000138.1:0-3828 GCA_964369735.1 uncultured Treponemataceae bacterium | reverse complement strand
GGTGATGCTATTTGGCCACAACTTAACACACAGTTTATTCTTTACTGTGAAGAAACAGATATAGATGTTTTGGTTAAGATAATTGAAACTTTGCGAAAGCAATATCCAACAGAGGGGGCGTCATTTTTTGTGAGTAAAGAAAACTTTGAAGAAAGGTAAGGAATCTTCGCATTGCTGAGAGGCAGTGTTCGCAGTGTAAAAAAATCGGCCGATTGCGGCCGATTTTTTTTATTCAAAAGGGTGCTGTTCTGTTTTAGTATTCCACCAATGTAAAGCTCTCATCTAAAACAAAAAGATTGTCTTGTAGTTCCTGCGTACCTAAAATCTCTTTTTCTGCAGTAATGCAAAAACCATTTTCACCTAAAGACTCTAAAAGAGCCAGCCCTTTTTCTTTTCCTAAAACAAAAACAGCTGTTGACAAAACATCTGCGAGCATAGAAGACTCTGTAACGATAGTTACCGACATTAAACCATTGTTTACTGGATAGCCTGTTTTTGAGTCTAAAAGATGGTGATAGCGAACACCATGTTGTTCAAAAAAACGCTCATATACTCCAGATGTTACAACGCTTTGGTTTTTTAAGTCTACTCGGACTGCGGGGCTCCCAGTTGAATCAAAAGGATTTTTTATGCCCACTTTCCATGCATCACCATTTTCTTTTTCGCCGAGAGCATAAATGTTTCCACCTAAGTCAATTATCGCGCTATGAATATCGTAATCATGCAAAATTTTTACTAACTCATCTGCAGCATACCCTTTTGCTATTCCACCTAGATCAAGAGACATCCCTTCGTTTTCAAGAAACACAAAAGAATCCTTTTGTTCGTTTGTTAGACTCACCCTTTCCCACAAAGAAAGTGACACTGCATTTTCAATTTCTGCTTGACTTGGTACTCTTGCAGCATCGGTGCCTATAGCCCACAAATTTACCAAGGGGCCAATTGCAGGATTAAAGGCGCCATCGGTTAAGCGAGCATATTCAAGTGACTTTTCTAAAACTGTGTATGTATCTGGTGAAATACTTCCTTTTTCATAGCCAGCAAAATCATTTACCTTTGATAGTTCAGAATCAATAATATTAGTGCTCATTAATTGTTCTATTTCATTCAGGCGTAAAAAAAGCTCGTCGTATATGTCTTGTGTTCCTTTTTCATATAAGCTAATGGTACATACTGTTCCGAGGGCTATTCGTGTATCACTTATAATGATTTCAGCTTGTTTTGTGCAAGCTATTGTGCTCATTAGTATTATGAGTGCTAATGGTGTTAGTAGTTTTTTCATACCTTTAATATAGCAAAAAAAATATATTTTGGGTAGTCTGTGGGATGTTTGTGATTTTATTACTTTACGTGAGCAAAAATGTATAGTATAGTTTTTATTGAGAGGCTGGATTTATGGAAGGAAACAAGGTATATATCAAGTGGGAAAAAAAATTTGAAATAGGAATTCCCGTAATTGACAGCCAGCATCAAATTCTTGTTGAAATGTGTAATGACCTCTACCAAGGTTTATTGAACCACAAAGCTTCCTCAAAAACCTCTATTGATGAGCCGCTGCGAAAATCATTGCGAGCTGCCGTTGCGTATGTAAAAGAGCATTTTTCGGCAGAAGAAAAGCTTATGCTTAAATGTGGGTATCCTAATTTTGATGAGCACAAAAAAAGGCATGAGGTGTTTATTTCAAGAATACTTGAAACTGCATTACAAATTGAAACTTCCCCTGTCTTGCAATCTTTTCAGTTTATCAAGTTTATATATGAATGGATTTTAGAACACATAGCACACGAAGATACTTTGTATGTAAAATACGTGTTAGAGTATGTAAAAAAAACGCGTCAAGAACAAACTGTTGCGTAATTAAACCACAACTTCAACAACAATACCTGTAGCTCCTCCTTGACTGTATCCAAGTCTTGCCAGACGCGATGAAAAAAAACATTTATGGGGTAGGGCTTTTCTAAGGAGCGATGCACCTGTTTTTCTTATATATCCAGAAAGAGAATTCTCAAAAAAAACGGCCAAAGCATTTTTATCATATTCATTGGAGCTATCTACTTGTATGGTTGTTTGTGCATTTGAAAAAATAACACTTGGATCTTTTTTTGTTTCTTGCGCAAGATATAAGTTCTTTTCAACTAATTTATAGTACTTACTCCCAACAATCCCAAGCGTAACTATTGTTCCTGTGTTAGATTGAAAATATCGAATCATACAGTCTTCTAAGGATTCTGTTTTCTTTTGTTCGAGGGCAAGTCTCCTTCTAGCAGAGGTAAAAAAAGCTTCTGCTACATCCCATGTATCAACATTTTTAATGCATTTAGCGTCAAAAATATCTTTCAAGTCACTCATAGCCTTTTCATCAAAGCGTCCCCATATCCAACTAAATAAACCTTCTACAGAAATATTTTCTAATAGCTTTATTGTTACAGATGGGTATTGCATAAATACACTTGCATTTTTATGAAAAATTTCAGCAGCTAAAAGGCTATCGTTTTGCTCGATGGCAAGCAATAGAGGTGCTATTCGAGAAAACCACGAGACAATGCGGTGAGACGGGCGCTTTAGGCAATGCCGAGCTTCAACTCGAGAAGAAACAAAAAACTGCTTTGGGAGGTATGCGTACTCTTTGCAGGGGAGTGTGAAATCAGTTTCTATTGTAAAATCTGGTTTAGAGCGCAAAGAGGACGCTTTATATATTTTTTTTGATGGGTTTTTATTTTGTAAAATGCTTTTGCTTGCGAGTACAATATGATTTTCTTTTGTAAGAATAAAATCCCAAGAATACTGCGTACCATCTTTACTCACAATATACACCGAAAAAAGAGGGTTTTTATTTAAAACTTCTATATGATTTCTATTCATAATAGTAAGTATATAACAGGGTGCGGGACATATAATGCCCCACAAACAATAAAAAGTGACTTGATTTTATTTTTTTTAGTGTATACTATGTAGCTATGGATGCTTTTTTATTTTCTCTAAATGCAATATTACCCATAATTCTACTAGCACTGCTTGGCTTTGGCTTAAAAACAATTAATTTTTTCTCGAAAGACTTTTTGAATGTTGCAAACGCATTTGTTTTTAAAGTGTGCCTTCCTGTTTTACTCTTTATAAATATTTATAATATTGACCATCTTGAAAACATACCGTGGGATATCATTCTCTATGCAGGCACCGTGACTCTATTACTATTTTTTGTAGGTCTTATTTTTGTTCAATTTTTTATAAAAGAAGACTTACAACGAGGAGTCGTTTTACAAGGGTTTTTTAGGTCAAATTATATTGTAATAGGACTTCCCCTTGCCTTTAGCATTGCAGGTGAGCCAGCTCAAGAAACAGCCTCTGTTCTTGCCGCCTTTATGGTACCTTTTTATAATATTTTAGCAGTTATTTCTCTGTCAGTTTTTTTACCCCTACAAGAAAAGAAAGGGACATTTTGGAAGTCCTTTGCCAGTATGACAAAAAAAATTGTAACTAATCCCCTTATTTTAGGAGCACTTGCAGGCTTAATAGCGCTTGGAATACGCCCCTTTGTAGGTGAGTGGAGACTAAAAAATTCAGAGTTTCGTTTTCTTTTTTCAACAATTGAAAGCTTGTCAAAAATGGCCACCCCTTTAGCGCTTGTTGTGCTGGGAGGGGAATTTTCTTTTTCTGCTGTAAAAAGGCTGTGGCCCCAAATTCTTCAAGTTGTAATTGCCCGTTTGATAGTTATTCCTGCAATTGGGTTAGCTCTTCTCCCTGTTTTTAACCCCCACTACGGTGCCATAGAGTATGCAGCCCTTTTTGGGCTTTTTGCAGCTCCCACAGCAGTAAGCAGTGCGGTAA
>CAYJFX010000137.1:0-3866 GCA_964369735.1 uncultured Treponemataceae bacterium | reverse complement strand
AGATGAAAGAAATTACTGAAAATGACTATAATCTCAACATTACACGCTATATCAGCACCGCAAAAGAAGAAGAGAAAATCGACTTAAAAGAAGTGCATCAAAACTTGATTGACATTGAAAAAGATATTAAATTAGCAACTGAAAAACATAATGCTTTTTTAAGAGAATTAGGTTTAGGTGAGTTGCTGTAAGGGATATTTAAATATAAAAAACTGCAAGTAATTAAAGCTTTTAAATATCCTCAAATTCAATATCTTGTTCAGCAATGTTATGGATATCAATTCGAGTTTGTACGTCAATTTTGTTAACAAGCCAGCCTCGCAATTGGCATAATTGGATAAATTTATCTATACGATTTTTGCCGTTTATTTCTTTTAATGTAATAACAAGACCAAAATTAAGGCCTCTGCCGTGTTTATATTCAAGTCGTTCGAGTGAGGCAACTCGTATTCCCCAGTTTTTATTTCCGTATACATCTTTTGCTTTTCTTTTCCCTGTGTCTGTTTCAATAAGATTTTTTACATTATCCCACTTTCTGTCAGAAGTTCTTAATTTTCCTTCACTGGTGAATTCTTGCTTTTTTTGTATGCCTTTTATTCTATCATTACTATCTATGCGGCCAAAAGAAAACTCAAATTCAGTATTCGTATAATCAACACCTTGGCTTCTTGAGCACGCAGGAAAATAACACATCGTAGCTTTTGCTATAAATGGGTATTTGTTTTTATCTTGGGGTACAGGTAGGTTGTAGTTATATGCTATTTGTTCTTCAGATGTTCCTGATACAACAAATCTAATTTCATCTTCTTGAGATTTTATAATATCCTCAATATGTTTTGGAACTATACCATGCCCTATATAGTCTGTTTCTTGATTTTGCTCACTCCAACCAAGAGCAGAATGTATGATAAGTGCTTTTGCTACTTCACGGCTTAATCCCTGTATGTGAATGAGGTAAGCGAGTTTTCTAGCAATCCAAGGTGCGGCAAATGAAGTGCCAGAAACAAGAGCCTCTCCGTGTGGAGTGCATACGCTTATCCTGTCTTTCCCATCTCCTCCAAAGCAAGCAATATCTGGCTTTGTAAAAAAGGAAAGAACAGGACCCTTTCTTGAGTAAGACGCATAATTATTATCTATATCCACAGAATTTACTACTAATGCATTAATTGAATCTGCTGGCGAGCCAATACGTTTTCCGTCTTCATCATCACTTGTCTTATTTGTACCAGAAATAACAAATATGACATCTTTTTCATGCTGTAATTGGTCTAAAAAAGAAGCTTCAGGCGAAATAAAGTTTTTATGAACTTCCCTTTTTGAGCCTAGAGATAAGTTCCATACTTTAATATCTGGATTTGCTCGAACAATGTCATTAATATCACGAATTACACCAAAGGAGCTAAAACCAGAAGCTTTTGCAACACCAAAATGTCTTACTTTAAAACGTCCACAACCATCATCTAAATGAGGATTTGTATTTGCTCCATCAACAATAATTGAAGAAACTGAAGTGCCGTGTTCGTAGTCTTTTTCTGTAATGCCAAATTCTTCGTCAACCATATTCGTAAAGTCAACCCATTCAGAAAAATATACATTTTCATCAAAAAGGGTATCAATTACACCAATAATAGGTTCGTTTGTTGGCGATGGTATGTAAGGAATATCACTTTTAGTGTATTTAAAGTCATCCTTTTCTATGTCGGCAAAATCTGTTACAGCCATAGCTATAAGATATGGTGCTTTATCAATTAAGGTTTCAATATCTTCTCTTTTGAGAAAAAGTGTTGTTTTGTCGATAATGCCTCTTGAAAAAACTTCAATTCCCATTTTTTTTAATAGTTCTCTGGTATCGGTGTTTGTATCATAAATAGTTATAATTGCATCATTCGTAAATTTTTCTTCTTCACGTTCAAGGAAAAATTTCTCAATATAATAGCTATCAACTAAAAGCTGGACAAAGCGTTTCTTTGTTATTTTTTCAGCAAATAGTTTGTTTTTATTGATGTCTGCTATTTGGTTATGTGATAGTGAAGAATTGTAACTATTTTCAAATATTTCAATACATACTTTATATTCTTCAATGGCCTTATCTAACAAGGTTTCTGTGATGAAATATGTAATTATATGTGTACGATTCTCATCAAGAGAATACTTTGCACCTACAATATTGTCGTTTGCAGGCTTGCTACTTGAGACTGAAAAAATGGAAGAAAGTCTGTTACTTTTCGCAATAATACAATTATATTTTACCTGAACTAATATACCTTCAAAGTATTTTTCTTCTTGTCGCCATTCATTTTTTAAATATTTTAAATCATCTAGTAACTTTCGTAAATGGCTACTAGCTATAGTTTTTTTCGTTGGTATGTTTGCGGAGCTGCCTCCACCAGGTTTTTTAAGTGGAATAAATTCACCTTTGAGCTGTAATAGACTGTTCACTTTTTATTCCCCCTTTAATTCTCGAGCTACTTGGCTTTTTGATACCTTTGTTAATATTTCAATTTCTCTAAGGGTAAAGCCTTTGTCTTGGAGAATTTTTATATCATTTAGCATTTCACCCATATTTAAGTTGAGCATTAATTTTCTCAGATAGTCAAACTCTTGAGATGAATCACTAAAAGCTAATGAGGTTTTTATAATATTTTTCAATTCACCTGGTTTTGGAAGATTTTCAGATAGACTAAGAATTTTTCTAAAAAGTCTCATATTCCGTCCTGAATCTTTAAACTTATTAAGGAAGGTATTTAAAATAGATTCTGATATATCTATTAAGTCTTCATTAGAATATCTATTAAAATTAATAATATAGTCAAACCTTCTCAAGAGAGCCTTATCAAAAGAATCGTAAAGATTAGTAGTTGCTATCATAACAATTTTTTCATTAAGGCTATCTAAGCCTTTTAATATTGCAGAAGTGGCTCTGCCCATTTCACGGACATCATTTTTATTTATTCTGTCAACAGCTAAAGCATCAATTTCGTCAAAGAAAATGACAACTTTTTGGGGTTGACTAAGTTGATTTATTTCCTCAAAAAGTTGAGCAATATTTTTTGCCGTTTGCCCCAGTTTGCTATCTATAATTTCTTCAAATTCAACAATAAATAGTTCTCGCTCGAGTATTCGTGCAATATGTTTTGTTGTTTCAGTTTTGCCTGTACCTGGAGCACCTTCAAAAAGAAATTTATGTATGCCAACATTTTTTGAAACTGCATTAACTATACCCATAACATCATTTTTTATGGAATCAGGAAGAGGAAGACTTGATGAGCTAGGTTCTATTTTTTTAAAAAAAGAGGAAGAGCTCTCTGTTGCCTGAGGGACAAAGGTATTTGCGTCAGAAAGAACTGACATAATATACTCAGCAAGCTGTGGATTACCAGTTTTATCAAAATATGAAGCTATTTCATAGGCTTCTGTTCTAAAAGCTGGATCATTATTTTCTGCATGATATTTTATTAAATTAAGTATATTTTTCTTTTTCATTTTATTGTCCTTGTTGTATATGTTTAATGTAAAACAATTGGGACAAAATGTCAACACTTGGGACAAAAATAAAAAACAAAGCTTTTATCGATTATATTTATCCTATAATTATATAAGGATAGCTGAATTTATTTTATAGTAAAAATATTGAAAAAAACAAGATGCTTTTCTTCTCTATGCTACGCAAAACACCTAAAAATTTTCAAGAAGGAAAAATGTTCTCTAATTTGCTGAAATTCAACACTAATTTGACTGTTTTTATATCTTAAATTTATAAACCGTACACAGAACCGTACAAAATAGATAAAAATATTTTTTTATTACAATAAATACAGCGAGATAGATAATAAAAAAGAGTTCCTCACTCTCCGCCATTTATAAAA
>CAYJFX010000136.1:0-3884 GCA_964369735.1 uncultured Treponemataceae bacterium | reverse complement strand
ATAGAGCAGTTGCTGTAACAGAAAGAGACATCATGGATGAAGATCTATGGGGAATTATCACTGATCAAGAAGAAAGAAGACAAGCTTTAGAAGTAAGTCGTTTCGGTAATGTACAAGTTAATCGCTTCATTGAAGAAAGTAACCTTGCACGTGAAGAAGCTTTTTCAGTTGAAGTTACTGGTAACAACCAAGCAGCTGAATAATTAAGCTAACTCTTAATGGAAAATACCTTCGCTTGATGCGAGGGTATTTTTTTTGTTGCAGTATTTATTAATGCATGTTATAATTATGTATGGCTGCTAAAAAGAATGATACATTGAAATCGAAGGAATTGCTTCGATCACTCCATGAAGAACATGAGCCTCATTTAAGAAACCTACTCGCTGCTCTTGAAACAGATATTAAATCAAAATTAAAATTACTTTCAATGCCCTCATATAAGTCTCGTGTTAAGGACTTTACCAGTTATTATCGAAAGCTTCGAAAAACAAATAGTTTACTACAAGAATCAAATGATTTTTTATTATTAACGGACTTAATAGGAATTCGTATTATTTGTCCCTTCTTAGAAGATATTGACATTATAGAAAATCAGCTAGTGAAACTGTATGATGTTGTAGAAATTGAGAAGAAAGGAGCGGAGAGGTCTTTTAGTGAGTTTGGGTATGAATCCACACACATGTTAATAGCGGTACCGCCTGAAATTATTAATAACGATTACTGTATTAAACATAAGGTAAGTTACCCTAAAGGACTTGTATGCGAAGTGCAAATCAGAACCGTTTTACAAGATGCTTGGGCTGAGGTTGAACATGAGCTTGTGTATAAAGCTGACTTTAATCCATTTGATTTACCTATGAGAAGAAAACTGTACTCAATGAATGCAACATTAAATTTAGCTGAAATAATTTTTCAGGAAATTAGAGACTATCAAAACAAATTAAATGTAGAATTAGATCAAAGACGTATCGACTTTTATGAACAAGCTGATGTTCTATCTATGAGTAAAATAGATGCAGATAGCGTTATGAATGAAAACTTTTCACCAAAGAATAACCTTGGGTCTACTTCCCCATTTGTAAAAGGAACGATCGATGATATGGTTCTTGATGCTTTACAAGCACATAATATGGGAAACTTGGATAAGGCCATTGCAATATACACAAAAATAATAGAATTGAAGCCAGTACCAAATAATATTATATTGTCTGTAATACACAAACATAGGGGCATGGCATATTTTTCACAGAATGAGTATAAAAATGCAAAAAATGATTTTGTAGCAAGTTCTACATATGATCAGAACAATTTTAGAGCATACTACTATTGCGGAATTGTGTGCAGCGTTTTAAATGAAGAAAAGGAAGCCCTAAGTTTTTTTGATAAATCTCTTGATTTAAATAGGTATCAAGCACATGTACACTTTCGAAAAGCCCTATCATTATATAATATGAATTTATTCGATATGTCTAGAGAAAGTTTAAATGATGCATTACAGCATGGTTTAAGTGATGAAGAATCGGCGAAGTTACATCAACTTCTTAATGCAAAACTTACATAAAATATATTCTTGACTTTTTTTTGAATTTTTACTAATATTAAAATTGTTAAATATATATAAATTTATTGGAGCAAGTATGGGAAAGACATTAGTACAAAAGGTATTTGATAGTCATTGTGTTGAAAAGCCTTATGAAGGGACGTGGGTACTGCGACTCGATAGAGTTTTTTGTCATGAGATTACAACACCTACAGCAATTGCTGACCTTGTAGAAAAAGGATTAGACAGGGTATTTGACCCTACAAAAATAAAGGCAGTAATAGACCATGTTACTCCTGCAAAAGACTCAAAGACTGCTGAGCAAGGTAAAATGCTTAGAGATTGGGCAAAAAGAAATAACATTAAAGATTTTTTTGATGTAGGACATAACGGTGTTTGTCATGCAGTTTTTCCTGAAAAAGGTTTTGTTCGCCCAGGATATACAATGATAATGGGTGATAGCCATACGTGCACACACGGGGCTTTTGGTGCATTTGCAGCAGGTGTCGGAACCACAGACTTAGAGGTTGGTATATTAAAGGGTGTGTGTTCTTTTAAAGAACCAAAAACTATTAAGTTTGAACTACTTGGTGAACTTAATAAAGGTGTGTTTGCTAAAGATGTTATACTCCATATTATTTCGAAAATTGGAGTAAACGGTGCTACTAACCGTATTATGGAATTTGTTGGACCTGTAGTAGACAAGATGAGTATGGAAGCACGTATGACAATGTGCAACATGGCTATTGAAGCAGGTGGAACTTGTGGTGTGTGCTATCCTGATATGACTACGGTTGAATATCTTTGGCCATTTATAAAAGATGAATTTTCAACTAAGGAAGATGCACTTAAGGAATATTCGAAATGGGTTTCAGATGTTGATGCAGAATATGAAAAAATATATACAATTGATGTTTCTGCGATTGAACCGGTTGCTACGTATGGAATTAAGCCAGATGAGGTTAAACCAATTTCAGAAATGAAAGGAACAAAAGTTGATCAGGTATATATTGGTTCTTGTACAAACGGAAGAATTGAAGACTTACGTGAAGCTGCTCGTGTTTTAGATAAGGCACTAAAAAGTGGAAAAGGGATGGCTGATGGTGTGAGAGGAATTCTTTCTCCTGCTAGTCCCACCATTTTTAAGAATGCTATGAAAGAAGGGTTAATTGATATTTTTATGGAAGCAGGCTTTTGTGTTACAAACCCAACTTGTGGTGCATGTCTTGGCATGAGTAATGGAGTTTTAGCAAACGGAGAGGTGTGTGCATCTACAACTAATCGAAACTTTAACGGAAGAATGGGTAAGGGTGGAACGGTTCATTTAATGAGCCCAGCAAGTGCAGCTGCAACAGCTATTGTTGGTAGTATCGCAAGTGAACTAGACATTTGATGTTTGTTCATCTTCCTGATGAACAAACTTACCGAGTTTTTCGAGTATGAAAAATATCGTGAGTTAAGCACGGTTTCCTGCCGTGCGATTAGATAAACTCAAAAATAAATAAAGAGGAACTATATGAAACAATTTGGTGGAAAGGTTCTATTTTTGGACCGTTCAGATATAAATACGGATGAAATAATACCGGCAAAGTACTTAACTGAGATTACAAAACAAGCATTAAAGCCTTATCTTTTAGAAGATTTAAAACTTGACGGTTTTAACTCTAAAACTGATATTGAGGGTAAAACTGTCCTTATTACACGGCATAATTTTGGATGCGGCTCTTCTAGAGAACATGCACCGTGGGCACTTGAGGTCAATGATATAAACATTGTACTCGCACTAGATTTTGCCCGTATTTTTAGACAAAACATGTATAACTGCGGGATGATTGCAGCAGAACTAGCCGAAAGTGACATAAATGATATTTTTAACCATTTTGCAGAACATGATACGGATTGTACTATAAGCATTAATGACGATGGTACTGCTAAAGTAAAACTTGTTGCGGGAAGTTTGTCTAAGTCGTACACCTTTACGCTTGATGGCTTTGAAAAGGCTTTGGTAGAAAGCGGTGGCTGGCTGGGATACGCTGAAGCTAATTACTAGTTTTTAGGTTCGCACATTACGGGGAGAATGTATGGAGGAAACTATGTGTTCATCCGTTTTACTGTTACAATTCAAAGTATTCTGTAAGAGCTTTGTTGATTTTTTGCTTAATTTCTTTGTCAACAATTTGAGATGCAGGTTTTCCTGTTAGTCGTTCTTTTGAAATTGTTCTGATTTGATGGAGCATTAGAACACTGTCTTTTGGAAGGCCTGATTCTTGCATTGTTAGGTATACTTCTGTTGGATATATTTTTGAGCCTTGCTTTACAGATGAAAAGGGCACAATGGTAACAA
>CAYJFX010000135.1:0-3945 GCA_964369735.1 uncultured Treponemataceae bacterium | reverse complement strand
TATCAATGTTATCAAAAAAGTCTTTTAAGAATTTTTCGGGTAAAAAGCCTTGCACCGAAAGCCTGTTACAAATAGGAAGAAGGGTATTCCGGTGTGATAAATACTCCATTTGACTTCTCATATGCAAATAAATATATTCTGAAAATGTTTTTCCATGCTGTAAAGATGTGTGCATTGTTTGTGTCATTAAAATAAGTTCTTCTTCTATGAGGCCTTTAATCATATCATCTTTATTTTTATAGTATGTGTATAAGCTACTTTTTGCCATGCCGAGTTCACTTGCCATTTTTTCAACAGTTATCTCTGATAAAGCATAGTTTTCTAGCAAAGATGAAAGAGCTTGAAACATTTTTGTTTCTTGTGGAAAGTTTTTAGAGTCAACGCAGCAGACACCGTCAAGCTCTTCCATTCGCTCTTTTGATATATCCTCTAAGCTTTCCCAGCCGTTAACAAAAAAATTAACTAGTCCTGTTGAAAAAAGGTTTTCATTGCTTTCTATTGACGGCTTGCCGCTTAGGCGAAACATTCGTGCAAGTAAAAAAAACATTTCTGTTGTGCGTAAATAGAGTTTTTTTGCTAGGGTCTCTTTATTAAGATCATGAATAGAAAAAGGTTTTGTTTTTTTACCTATATTTCGCTTGCACATTTCTTTAACAAAAACAGGAATAAAGGCTTCACTACCAACAAGCGTATTGAGAAAAAAAAGGAGATAATCATTTTTTTTCATAAACCATTCTAAAAGCTTTGTTTCTCGTTCTTGAAATATGGAAATATCTGTATCTGATTGCTCTGGAAGAGTGTGAATAAAAGCACAAAAGTCATCAAAAAAGCGCTCTTTCATTGTTTCTTGCAAATCATCTTTGCTTTTGTAATATCTAAAAATACCAGGCTTTGCAATGCCTGCTTTTTTCGCAATATCGCTTAATGATACATTCTTTACACTTGCTTTAGCAGACAATTCAAAAGATGCTTGCAAAATGCGTTCTTTTGTGCTGAGATTTGAAAAATCAAGATGTTCTGTACCTTTCTGTATTGTGTTCATGTTGTTACCGAACATTCGGTACGTACCGAATGTTCGGTAACTCTAGCATTTAAAGCAGAACATGTCAATAGAATTTGAAAATTAATTAAGTGAATTTAAAATAAATTCACCAACTTTGCGATAGTTTTTTTTGCTCGACTTGCTTTGCACGGAAGGATAGCAGGTAAACACAAAAATATGCGTTTCATCATTTCTTTCCATTATGATTTCTATATCTAAATTTCCTGTTGTTTGGGCATAGTATGATACACCTACATTTTCTATTTTTCTACTATCTCTTGGTCCAAGAGAGTATACCTGTGCCTTTTTCTTTAAAACTTCAGTCTCTGCAATTTCTTTTTGATGCAGTTTTTCGCTATGAGAGGAATAAGAAAAAGAGGCAGTTATGATTTGTTTGATGTTAAGAAGGGAAAAAGTTTCTTTCATCTGCTTTGTCTCACTAATCTCTTTTCCAAAATACAACCGTTCTTCTCCTTGGCAGACCAAATGCAACGGCAGAAAATCATACCTGTCTTTTTCATTATTATTTGTACAAATCTCAATGCTTAAAACTTGACCACTTGTCAAAGATTTCATAAAAAGATTTTCTGTGCTTGTTATTTCGGCGCTTTCAGGAATAGAAGGCAAGACAGTAATACAGGAACTAAACAAAGAAGCCTTAATTTCGTTTTCTTTTCGTGCTGGTAAAACTTCCGTCATAAAAGGAAAAAGAAAATTCTTTTGCCAATCGGGAATAACAATTTCTTTTGGAACTTTCTCGCCACCACAATTGTCAGTATCGCTAATCGCAAGCACATTTAAGTGAAAACTGCTATCCGTATAATAGTACCCCTTTTGTTTAGCATCATATTTTAGCGGCGCTTTATATATTTGTCTAAGCTCTGCAATATCCGAAGCAATAGTACGTGGATCTATTTTCTTTTTGAATTCTTTTTCATAATCGATTGCAAGAGTTACGGTAGAAGGGAATGTATTTTCGCGAATCTTTTTATCAATAAATATTTTTCTCTTCACAGATGTTTTAAAAGCTTGCATATTTTTTCCTCAATTTCATTCTAAAATTTTTTAATTCATAATTCTAGCATGAAAACCATATTCATCTTATTGACTTTTTAATATTGTCATGATAATATTTTTCTCGTTAAGAGGAGAAAAAATGTCCATTCATACCAATCGTAATAACAATGAAGTAGTACTTTGGAAAGAAAGAGCTCACTGGATTATCTTTACTCCGTTTATTGTAATACTTTTTTTCGTCATAGTATTACTTGTTTTTAATTTTTCACTAGCCTTCCTAACGATCCCATTATTCCTTTTTATGTTAACAGTAATTCAAATGAAATCTACTTATTTTAGTATTACAAACAAAAACTTGAGAGGAAAAACAGGGCCTACATCAAAACAGATGTTTGTTATTCCACTGCAATCAGTAGAAAGTATATTTATTCACGCAGGCATTCTCGGTTCTTTTTTGAATTATGGAACATTTAAAATTTCTGCTCAATCAGGAGTGTATACTGTTAAGCATATTTCAAAGGCAAACCTCTTTAAAACTGATCTAATGGAAAAATTAATAATAACTAATAACCCATAACCAAGGTGTCGTATACAAACAAAAATAAGCAAATCTCATTGACAACCTTGTGTTTTTATGTTAACCTTATATCAACAATGGTTAACACTAATAATTCAATCACCGCCCATCTCTCTACAAAAGCCTCGGTTCTTTCAATACTTCGAAAAAATACAGGCACCCTTCTTTCTGGTGAAAAAATAGCAGATTCCATAGGGAAAAGCCGAGTATCTGTGTGGAAAGCAATTCAAGGATTGGAAGAGGCAGGTTATGGAATTGTAAGCTCAACTGAGGGGCGAAAACGCGGCTATATTCTAGTCGATGACCTCAAGGACGCTCTCTATGAATGGGAGTTTGGAGAAAGTGAAAAACATATCCGCTACTTTGATACTATCGATTCAACCATGAATGAAGCAAAGAGAATTGCCTTAGAAAAAACACATACCGAAGATGATTTTTACATAATAGTTGCAGATACACAAACAAGTGGAAGAGGCACAAAGCACAAAAAATGGGAGTCTCAAAAACAAGGCCTCTATTTTACCCTTCTAGTCACAACAGAATTAGAAACCCACAACATCCATATACTCACTTCAATTGCACAAATTGCCCTTGTAAAAACACTTAATGCAATAATTAAGAAATCTGTCCCAAAAGAGGCCAGAGACAATTTTCAAACACTAAAACCATTTCAGCTTCGCTGGCCAAACGATATTTGGATTAATCAAAAAAAGGGCTCAATACGTGGAAAAGTTGCAGGCATTCTAACAGAATATCTAAGCAGTGGAAACCTTATTGAATGGTGCTCTTTAGGCATTGGACTCAATATAGAAAGCAATGCTAGCGATGAAAAAATAGTAGCTTTAAACGATATTTTAAACCTTTATAACATTGATAAAGTCATTGAAAGAAAAGATATTATCCATCGCTTTTTACAAGAGTTTAAAGACCTTTTTTCAATGATTCATAAATCGTCAAAAATAAAAAAAAGATGGAACCTCTATTGTTCTGATATTGGAAAGTCTGTAAAAATAAAAAATGAAAAAGATAGCTATTTATTTGAAGGAATTGACTCGTATGGTTGGGCTCTTTTGTCTAATGGAAAAAGAATACCTCCTGGAGAAAAACAAATTATAAAGGACTAGAACAAAACGTAGGAAAGAAAAAATGTAGATATTGGTGGGAAGGGGATATCGTTATGCATGATTAGAAGTTTAAAAAGCGTTGCAAGGAGGGGGAAACTTCGCACCGCAATAGAATATTGATATAGGAGAGAAAATGAAATCATCAAAAAAAATGTCGGGACCAATTTTAATAGCATTGTTTGCAG
>CAYJFX010000134.1:0-3949 GCA_964369735.1 uncultured Treponemataceae bacterium | reverse complement strand
TGGACAAGCAACAAAAATTATTATTCCATCAGATATCCAAAATCTTGCAGGCCTTGGTGTTGCACTAAAGGAAACCCTTTCAAAAAAATAAAACTATTTGCCTTTTTTATGCTTATTTGCTATACTTCACAAACTGAGCATAAAAAGGCATTACTATGAAAATTCAAAACACAACAAAGGGCATTCTTCTCATAATCATCGCAGCGTTTGGCTTTGCAACCATGAATACATTTGTAAAACTTGCAGGAGATATTTCTTTCTTTCAAAAAGCCTTTTTTAGAAATAGCATTCCGTTTATCATTAGCACTTTAGTTATAGTAAAAAACAATGAAAAAGTGACAATACAAAGAAAAAACGTACCAACGTTAATTTTGCGCAGTTGTGCAGGGACGGTCGGGGTGCTGTGTAATTTTTATGCAGTAGATAATCTTATACTATCAGATGCATCTATGCTTGGTAAACTAGCCCCATTTTTTGCAATATTCATGTCCTTTATTATTCTTAGAGAAAAGGTAAGTTTATTTCGCATAGCTACAGTCATTGTTGCCTTTATTGGGAGCGCCTTTATAGTCAACCCAACTTTTTCTGCTATATCAATTAGCATTCCTGCCCTTGTTGCCGTACTTGGAGCATTTGGAGCGGGGACAGCATATACATTAGTTCGAAAGCTTGGAGAGCAAGGGCAAAATCCCACAAGCATTATTATGTTTTTTTCTGGCTTTTCAACCATTATTGTCACACCATCTTTTATTATTAACCACCAAGTAATGAGCGCAAGTCAAATTATCTATCTTTGTTTAGCAGGTCTTTCTGCAACCATTGGTCAATTTGCCGTAACTAACGCTTACATATACGCACCTGCTAAAAGAATTTCAGTATATGATTATTCACAAGTTTTTTTTGCTGCAATTTATGGATTCTTTATATACGCAGAAATTCCTACATCAAACAGTATTATAGGCTATGTAATTATTACAGCTATGGGTGTTATTTCTTTTTTATACACAAAAAAAACGTAAGCTTTTTTTCTACATTTTTCAAAAATCTCTATTTTTTTTAACAAAAAATACTATAATATTAATAACAGATAGTATTAATAATTTACTCCTAAAACTATTACACTTCTAAAAAAATATCCAATGCAACTATCTGTACACGTAAACTACTGGCTCATTCTTTTTTTTAGGTGAGCCAGTATTCATCCCTTGTAGAAAGGAATACCTTTGAAAACAGTAATTATAGCTTTAAGTGGTATATTTTTCATTTCGTGCAATTCCTCTTTTTTTGACAAACCACAACTAGTCACTTTTACAAACACTGTTGTAGATAAAGAAAAAGAGGGAACAGTGCTCGTTTACATAGATGAAACAAATACAAAAAAAACAGTTGTTATGACTCAATCCCAAAAAGATCATTTCACCCTTTCACTTAAAAAAAATCATCTTACACCAGTACTCGTATATACTTCTCAAATAGATGCTGAGCCTCGAGGATGCATCTATCCTTTATCAACAACAATTACTACCCACAATGGCTTTGCTGCTTGGATTTTATATAGGCTTTTACAAGCAACACACAACGATTCAATATCTGCTCACTCATACCTCTCCCATTTCAATTGGAGAAGATTTAGTAGTTATATAAAAAAATTTCAAAACCCATGGGTATTAAATCAGGATCTTATCCTTGAGAACATTGCCGATAAAACCTTTAATGTATACAGTATTAAGGTGAAATAAATATTTAAACTTATAAATAAATTCACTTGCAATTTACTTTCAAGCACAGTAAACTATAGTTAATGAAAGGTTCTTTTATTAAAGGGGTGAACAGTCGAATAATTCTTTTCACTTTTCTACTTTTACTATATACACTTTTACTGACTTCATGTACGCAAGACGAAGTATCGGCCGATACAAATGAGTATGCTCAACTATTACAACAAAGTAATTCTACAAGTGTAACGACACACAGATGGTTTTACTTTACCCAAGATGGATTCAAAGAAACCGATATTCCTCGAAATGCACCTGAAGTTGAAAGGCTTCCTTGGACTGAAGCGATAAGGGTAACTTCGGGCGCCTTTATTGAAGGGAAGGCATATTTTGCAGTTAATAAGCTAGGCCTTATTCAAGCTCCCACCACATTTGGTTTTCAAAATGATGGAATAGCAAGTAAAACAAAGCTTATAAAAAATACAGATTTGTTTTCTCTTGCGAGTGTTGCAGATATATATTATATTGATGACAACATTATTTTTAATTTTTATACCAACAGTATTTTTGAATCGAATGATGCTCAAACCCCTCGCGACAAAATTGATGAGGCTTTTTTAGTTGAATTTAATGCATCAAATTTTAACTTTAGTCCAATTCTTTCAAAGCAAAGCCTTTCTGAAAACATTCAAATAGAAGAAACAAATCAAAGCATACCTCTTTTTTTAGAGACTGAAATAAGAGAAGTATATTATCGTGACAATTCTTGGAACATATTATTAAAATCAAATCAAAGTGAGCGAACAGATTTTTATGCCCTCACCTTCACAGCCGAATCACCATTAAGTACTAGCCAAAGCTCAAGATTACTAGGCACAATGTTACCATTAAATGAATACAGAGAAACAGTGCGTCCAAAGCCTGCAACAGCCTTGCCACAAAAAATTCAAACTCTATTAAAACCCGTTCCAGAACGTGTGTCGTACTATTTAAACTACTCAGAAGAGAACAGCCCTACTTCAATCCAATATGAACACCTCTCACTTAATACTCGGCCTATAGAAGGTTATGCGTTGGGCTTTGAGCATTGCTCTATTGCGGTATTTGAAGATGGTACAATTTGTTTTGCCGGTGGGCTGCCTTCTAAGGGCGTATTGAATAATGGTGAAACAAAGGCATTCAAATTGCCAGACTTGGGACCCGGTTATGTGTATGGAGCTATTGTTTTATCGGGCTCAACACTCTATGCTTCATGGGAAGAAACATCATTTTATGAAACAGGTGCAAGTGGTTTTTTAGCCGTTGACATGGAACAGGTTTTATACGAAAATACAAATACGGGAGAATAATATGAAGTACTCTTATTTTAATACAAAACGGATAGCAATAATTTTTGCTGCTTTAGCATTTTTTACTTTTTCAAGCTTTTCGCAAACGAGCATTTTAGAAAGAACTGATTTTCTTGTTACAGTTGGTCCTTTAGGAATATTAAATACACAAGAAAACTCTGCTCCATCTCCAATTGCATTTTCTATTGGAGCAGGGGCACAAATTGAGCTTTTAGACCAAATGTCCATTACACCCCATGCACATTTTTTTGCCAATTATTATACATGGAAAGATGGGCAAGCAGTACCTGCAGAAATTGAAAACCGAAGTGCCTATGTTCCATCAATTATGCTTGATATTCCTGCAACATGGGATATCAAAACAGGCAAGTCTATTTTTCGACTAGGTGGTGGTGTTTCATTTCTTTTTAGGTTTGCGTTTCGCGCTAATCATGTACCTGAAACAGTTGAAGCCGATCTCGCAAATATTAATGAGTGGTTTTATAAAGGTGCAGAGTTTTTCTACCCAAGTATACAGGCCTCATGGGATTATACTCTAGACGATGGCATAACAGTTGGTGTAGGCGCTAAAGCATATTTACCTGTAGGCTCACTCATTAAAGGCATTGGCCTCAATAACGGTATTGCAAGCATTGGCGTACGCTTTGGGATATGAGTTAATTAATACTGTATAATTAATATTTCCTTTAAAATATAAAAACTGCTATGATTACCCCAAAACTAATAACACGCAAAAGCATTCACTTTTACATATAGTCCCGATATTAACCACAACAGTTTTTACGTATGTTGCAAGAAATAGTAATTAATAATTGTTAATTACCTAAATCCCTGCGAAACAAGTATCTACCTTTTCAGTTATATAGGCAATAAACTCATCTAAAA
>CAYJFX010000133.1:0-3952 GCA_964369735.1 uncultured Treponemataceae bacterium | reverse complement strand
CTTAACTTTCACTTAAAAAAAACAAAGTCCTCACAATTTTTTATAGATATTTTGCAGCAAAACACACCAGATTTTCATGTTATAAATATCAACAACGCATGGTACGATATTCCGCGTATTAAGCCCGATACAGTTATAATTTGGCAGCATATTTTTTCGCCACAAGAAATTGATAGTTGGGGTTCAAAAAACGTTATAATTATACCAATGTATGATGCATGCCCACATACACTAGATTTTTGGAACCAATATAAGAAGTATAAAGTTTTCTGCTTTTCAAAGACGCTCTTTACTTTTTTAAAGGAGAATGGTTTTAATACGTTTCATAGTCAGTATTTTATTGAACCACTTGATAAAGAAATCAAAAATGAAAACTTGCTTTCATTTTTCTTTTGGGAACGTAGCAAAAAAGTAAACTGGCCTTTAGTAAAAAAACTAATAGGGCAAACAAAAGTGGACTCTTTTCAATATCATAACCCTACTACACAACCAACAGATGAAGACATAGAAAAATATACAATTACTGTTTCAAATTGGTTTGAAACAAAAGAAGAATATTTTTCTATACTAAATAAGTCTGCAATATATATTGCTCCAAGAGAAAGCGAGGGTATAGGTCTTTCTTTCATTGAAGCATTAGCAAGAGGATGCTTAGTTATCGCCTATGATGCTCCAACTATGAACGAATACATTGAACATGGACTTACTGGATATTTATTTAATGAGCATACAAATACTAGTTTCGATTTTTCTACTGATAAAGTACAAAAAATTAGAGAAAATGTCCTTGTTTACGCTGCAAAGGGTTGGGAAAAGTGGATTTCTTCAATCCCAACCATAATTGATTTTATAAACACTCCATTGCAATCATATAATCCAAAGCCATCATTAGGGATCATAATAAAAAAACGTCTAAAAGCAGAACTGAGATTTTTGCTCAAAGGTAAAGATTAATATGAAAAACTCAATTACCATAAAACTTTTTGCAGGTCTTGGTAACCAAATATTCCAATACATTTATGGTCAATACAAAGTTATGCATTGCACAAAGGTTACTTTTTTACAAGACACTTATGTAGACGACTTTAGTAGTGTGTTTAAAACTAATAAAGATGTATTAAACAAATGTAAATACATAAAAAGTAACTCTAAAATAAAAAATCTTTTATTAAAAATTTTTTATAAATATATTCTAAGAAATTACTACACAGAGTATTTTCAAGAAAAGTTTTACGCTCTTGATATGGAACCTTTATTAGGTATGGTGCTACAGTTCAAATATGAGGACAACTATATAAATACAAAAGAATACAAAACTATAAAAGAAACAGAATCTGTTTCACTCCATATTAGAGGTGGTGATTACCATAAAGAGCCAAAGTATGCAAATATTTGCACAAAAGAATATTATCAAAATGCAATTAAAACCATAACTGAGCAAAGACCATCTGCTCAGTTTTTTGTTTTTACAAATGACACAGAATATGCAAAAAAAATTACAGAGGGTTTTGAAAATATTACATACGTCAAAAATGAAGAATTAAAAAAAGACCCTGGCTTTGATTTATTTTTAATGAGTCAGTGTAAACATAATATTATTGCAAACTCAACCTTTAGTTGGTGGGGAGCTTTTATGAATCAAAATAATGAGAAGACAGTTATTTGCCCCTCAAAATGGACTAATGATAAAGAAGATGTAATAGATAATTTTACTATAAAAAATTGGATAAAAGTGTAAAGGATAAAGTCATGCAAGAACAGCCAATACATTGCCCTGTTGCAATGATTATTTTTAATAGATATGATAACGCACATGAAGTATTGCAACAAATTAAAAAGGTACAGCCACCAAAACTCTTTATTATTGCAGATGGACCAAGAGAACATAAAGTTGGCGAAAAGGAACTTTGCGATAAAGCCAGAAGCATTGCAAATGAAGTAGATTGGAAATGCGAAGTTATTACAAACTTTTCAGATACAAACCTAGGTTGTAAAGGTCGTGTATCTTCAGGGCTCACATGGCTTTTTGAACAAGTAGAAAGTGCTATTATTTTAGAAGATGATTGTCTTCCATCAGTGAGTTTTTTCTACTATTGTGAAGAACTTTTAGAAAAATATAAAGATGATGAGCGCATTATGATGATATCCGGTAATAATCATGCTTTTGCAAACGAACAAACGCCAGGTGTAGTTGCAGGCGATAGTTACTATTTTACCCGTCATGTACATATTTGGGGATGGGCTACATGGAGAAGGGCTTGGAATGCTTATGATATTACAATGTCAAAATGGCCAGAGTTTAAGAAAATGAAATACCTTAATTCTTTTTTTCAAAAACCTGCACTCAATTTTTTTTGGGAAAATCACTTTGAAATATATTATAAAAAACGTGTGGGGGCGTGGTCTGGTATTTGGAATTTTGCCGTATGGTCTCAAAGTGGTTTAAGTATTGCTCCAAGTGTAAACTTAACAGAGAATACAGGGGTTGCTCCAAATGCTACACACACTACTGGGTATGATATTTATTTAAGTTTAAAAAAGAACGAACTTAGCTTCCCCTTACAACACCCTAAATTTGTAGCAGAAAATAGATTATTAGATAACAGAGAAATGAAAATACGTTTTAAAGAATTAAAACGACTGCCCTACCCATTCGCAAAATGGGCATCAAAATTAAAATGGTTTATTAAGGATTTAAAAAAATGAGAATAATTAAGAGACTCTGCATTACTTTCTACTGTCTAGTTTTAAAATATGCAGTATTATATGCAATTCTTCTTGGTATCAACCCAAATAAAAACAAGAGTATTGAAAAAAATATAATCGTTTCATTTACTAGTTATGGTATTCGCTTAAAAAAATGTACGTGGCTTGCAGCATATTCTATGTTACAGCAATCTACAAAACCCGAGAAAATTATCTTATATTTAGATTATTCTTTTCAAAGTATAAAACTCCCCTATCCCATCCGTAAGTTATTAAAAATGGGACTAGAAATTGCGTACTGCAAAGATATTCGCTCATATAAAAAATTAATACCTGCCTTAAGCATGTTTCCCCAAAAGACAATAATAACCATTGATGATGATATTTATTATTCAAAGCACTTAATAAAAAATCTTTATGAAACATCTATTGAAAATCCAAAATCGATTTGTGCAAATACAGCAATTGAAATAACCCTAGACGAGAAAAAAAATCCATTGCCATATACAAAATGGAATAGGAGCATTTCATCTCATGCGCATCTATTGTTTGCCGTTGGCTGTGGTGGAATACTGTACCCTCCAAATAGCTTAAATATGGACTTATTAGCTGAAAAAGACTTTATGAGCATTGCACCAAACGCAGATGATATTTGGTTTTTTGCAACACGTATAAAAAGCGGCTCGCATCTTGCTTTAGCAAAAAAATATAAAATCATTTTACACCCTGTAAATTATTTATATGAACGTTTACACCGAGATGCAGGCTTAACAGAA
The DNA here is from genome assembly GCA_964369735.1 of uncultured Treponemataceae bacterium. GTDB lineage: Bacteria > Spirochaetota > Spirochaetia > Treponematales > Treponemataceae > CAYJFX01. The sequence continues at coordinate 470 of CAYJFX010000133.1, read as the reverse complement.
AAAAATGTTCATGAAGGCAAAAATGATATACAATTTCTAGAAACATTAAAACATTTTGAAATTACATTATAGGAGAAAAAATGCTATACAGTATATTTATTTACCCAATTGAAATAATCATTGAAATGGTTTACTTTGCATTTGACTTAGTAACACGGAATGCAGGAATATGTATTATTGGAGTAAGTCTCGTTGTTCAAATTTTCACTCTCCCATTGTATTCAATTGCAGAAAAATGGCAAAAAATTGAACGTGAAACACAAAAAAAATTGAAGCCGAAAGTAGATAAAATTAAAACAGCTTTTAATGGCGATGAGCAATACATGATATTATCTACATACTATAAGCAAAATAAGTATCACCCTATGTTTGCTCTTAGAAGTACAATAGGTTTACTAATTCAAGTACCATTTTTCATTGCAGCTTATACTTTTTTATCAAATTTAGAAGCTTTACAGGGTACAACATTT
>CAYJFX010000132.1:0-4042 GCA_964369735.1 uncultured Treponemataceae bacterium | reverse complement strand
TTTCTTCATGGCTAATTTTCGTTGTAGCCATTCTAACCGTTGACTCATCTAAAACTTGCCTTAGTTCTAAAAGCTCAGTACCCGTACTCATTCCAGATATCATGCTATAAAGCACTCTATCAAAAGAAGAAGGATTTACTTGAGAACATACATACGTGCCATCTCCTCTTTTGATTTCAAGTATGCCCATAGCAACAAGTATTTTTATTGCTTCCCTAATTGAATTTCTGCTTATACCTAGCTCTGACATAAGTTCATACTCGTTTGGAAGCTTTGTTCCGGGTAGATATGTTTTATTAATTATGTTAGCAATAATGCGGTCAGTAACTTGATCTACAATTGACTTTTTGTCTATTGGACCTTCGACCGAAACTCCTGTTTGCAACATATATACTACCTCTTACAATCATAAATCACCCTACGTAGAATCTTTAATCATAATACGTAGGACGTATTATGATTGTAACCCGACTTTTTTAATCTGTCAAGTTTAAAATTACAAAAAAGTTGAAATTTATTATATTTTTCGCAATACAAAAGCCCTTTACAATGCGCTTGTAAAGGGCTTTTGTATGTTTGAGTGGAACGGTTAATTAAAGAGGAAACAAAAAATTGTGACACCCTAGTTAATTAGTATCAGCAAAAGATGCAGTACCAGGATTACCAGTACTTCCTGGATATCCACCAAAATCACCCTCGTGATCGCCCCCAATACTTCCTGGAGTGCCCCCAGAACCTGCTTTTACCGTATTACCAGATACAGTAGAGCCTGTTATACTCTTACTGTTTCCAAAATATACACCCCCGCCGGTAGCATCACCACCGTTTCCACCGGAACCTGCATTTCCACCAGAACCGCGCCCATCATTGAACCCTCCGTTTCCACCAGAACCACCGCTACCAGCGGTAATAGAATTGCTTTGTATAGTTGCCCCCTTCACAGTGCTTGTAACGCCACTTTTAAAATATATACCTCCGCCCTCGGTAACACCTCCAGCGCCACCAGCTCCTCCATGTCCACCGCTTCCAGCTCCTGAGTCTTGTTGACCTCCCTTGGCACCTGAAGAACCGTTTCCGCCAGTAGCAGTATTTTTTGTTATTGTTACCGAGTTTATTTTAACCGTTCCTGCTTCTACGTATAGACCCGCTCCGCGAGTTACACCGCCTGCTCCACCGTTTCCGCCACGTCCACCATCTCCATCTCCATCAAAATCTTTGAGACCACCTGAGCCACCAGCTCCGCCTGAACCTCCAGACATGGTATTACTAGTTATTGAGCCACTATTTATGGTTAGCATGCCATCCTTAATATAAATTCCACCGCCAAGTGCTTGACCTCCAGTGCCACCATTTCCTCCTGTTCCACCAGAACCATCTCCAGCATCCATAGTTCCACCTGTCGCACCAGCACCAGCAGCGCCTGCAGACACAGTGTTATTAGCAATGGAGCCACTGTTTATAGTTAATGTGCCATTCTCAAGATAAATTCCTCCGCCAAGTGCTTGACCTCCAGAACCACCACTTCCTCCAGTTCCACCTGAACCATTTCCATCGTCCTTCACGCCACCAGCACCACCAGCACCACCAGATCCTGAAGATACGGTATTGCTAGCTATTAAGCCACCATTGATGGTTACATTACCACTCACAGCATAAATTCCTCCACCAAGTGCTTGACCTCCAGAACCACCACTTCCACCTCTTCCTGCTTGGCCACTTCCTAAACCATGTTCACCACCAGCTCCACCGCTGCCCCCTTTGCCACTCGCTACGCTATTATCAGTTATATTTACAGAATTATTTATGGTTAAAGCTCCACTGGTAAGTAAAACACCACCCCCTTTGGCATCTGACCCATTACCACCATTGGTCCCAGCTCCTGCATTTGAATTACCAGATTCATCTGAGCCAGTACGACCATTACCACCACTGCCTCCAGCTACCCGTCCACCAGTCAGTCTTAAGCTTCCAGCTAAAGTTACCGTTACATTGTCTCCATCAATATACATTACACGCTTTCTTGGCGAAAGGCTACTTGCATCAATACTTGCTTCCCCTCCCCAACTTTGAAACCTTATAGAAAGTGTTTCATTGCTTTCTATCTCAACCATACCATCATCATCGCCGTTTAAGCCTGCAGCAACAACTCCTTCTGTACGTATATCACCTTGTATATATATTGTATAGTTAGATATGCCATCATTAATGAGAGTAATTGCATCTATTGCACTTTGCACAGAATTATATGGGTTTCCTGATGTTCCAACTCCATTACTTTCACCTGTTGAGGATACATAAAAATCAGTAATTTTACTACCGTCTGACGTTACTTGAGCAACCGCTGAAGTTACACCTTTATTATCAACGAATGAAACAGTATATTCAGTTGGAGTATCCTTTGTTCTTCCTGTATCTAGGTACACGCTGTTTTGAGAAAAAACAAATGGTTGCCCTAGAGCATCTGAAAAAGAACCAGCGGAAGGCGGTGTAGTAATAAAAGGCGAATCTATTTCAAACGACCCTCCATCCTCTATTGTAACATCATAACGTGTATCATTTATAAGCACTCCACTTATATCATGATGAATACCGGTACGCTGAGCAATACTTAAAACATCCAAAACCAAAAACCAATTTTCAGAAATTGCTGGATTTAAAACCAACGCTACAGGCGACGGCATTGGCGGTGGTGAGTTTACTATTACATCAAAGGTAAAGCTTTCAAAATCCCTTCCTGTACCGTTTTCTGTAAGATGAATTGTTGCCGATATTTCATCAATGCCATCCTCTTGGCTATTATCGATCTCTTGCAAAAAACTTTCGAAAAGTGTTAATGTAATGATACTAGGTTCTGTTTGCACAATGGTATAGTCATTATTACCAGGGTCATTTGTAACAGGGCTAAAAGCATCTACAATTTCCTCGTTCCATTCTACTTCTATGTCTAGCACATAGCTTTTCGGGTTTCTCATAGTAAAATTAATAACCTTATCACCGCTGGTTGCAGGTAGATTTGTTTTAGAGTTGGCAATTGGATAATCGCCGTCATAGTTTACTATCTCAATGGCAGCTGAGTTTGTATAATAATCTAAAAAAGCTATTATATCTGTTCCAAACATTTCACATGATAAAAACAAAGCGGGCACAAAAAAAAGAAACAATAGAAATACTTTCTTCATAATTGTTCTCCAAATATTTTTTAAATGAGTAAAACTAAAGAGGGATGCATTTATTATATATCGAAAAACGCAATAACGCAAGCAAAAATTTTTAAAAAAATTTTTGAACTCTACTGTTTTGATTCTTTACTCAAAGGCTTGTATTTATGTTTATCAACAATGTATAACCCCTTCACCACTAATACAATAACCACTTTTACCATCATTTTTTACTTTATACAGAGCCTTATCTGCAGCTTTATACAAAGTAGCACAGTCTTCGCCATGTTCTGGGAAAAGTGCAATTCCAACACTAAAGGTAATTTCCACGCTTTGACCATCTTTTGAATATGTTTTTTTTAGCTTCGTGCATAAATGTTCAGCTTTTGCATGCAGTAGTTCTATTGTTCCATAGTTTAGAAGAAAAGCAAAAAACTCATCTCCACCGACTCTTCCAACAGTATCTGACCTTCTAAACAGTGCACGTATTTTCTTTGAAATTTCTTTGAGCGCTGTGTCACCAAAAGCATGCCCAAGTGTATCATTTAATGTTTTAAAATTATCAAAATCAATAATAAACAAAGCTGAAAACACCTTTGGGTATTTTGATAAGGTATCTTGAATAAATAATTCTGTTGTAACCTTATTGTATAAACCAGTTAATAAATCTATCTCTGCTGTCTTTTTTAATGCCTCTGTTTTTTCAACTATTTCTTGGACATTTTCAACAAAACCTAATGTTTTTACATATTTCCCCTTTTTATTAGTAATGCTAACAGTTGAAATAGAACACCAAATATACTTTCCATTTGCTTTTTTTATTCGCACCTGTACATCATGTAATGATCCTTTTTTTTGTACGGCTATCAAAGCATCCGAAAAAA
>CAYJFX010000131.1:0-4101 GCA_964369735.1 uncultured Treponemataceae bacterium | reverse complement strand
GCGCTTTAAAAACGGCTAATGCATTGAAACAACAAGTACTTAAAGATATAGCTGAAGGATATTTTGGACAGAATATAGCACCAGCTGTTGCATCCGAAATAATTACACATACTTTGGAGGCTTTTGATGCCATTGAAAAATAAGCATAGTTGGTCAAAAAGCAAATTTATTTTTGTTTGTAATATATTTGCAGGTATATTTTTCTTTGTCATGATGGTTTTATTCTTTTTCTATGATGGTGACAGTTTTGCAGTTGCCATTTTTCCTTTTTTAACTGGCTTATTCTCTTTACCCTCTTCATATAAAATAATTAGAGATGGGGGAAGTGATTATTGGATTGGCCAATTTGTTGGAATTTGTATTTTTTTAACACTTTATTTTATAGGTCTGTGTATTTACATTGTAATATGGTGTTAATTTAGAGATAACCGTCAATTCTAACTCCTTAGATACTCATACATTCACCTTTTGCAAGAGGGTTAAGTAAGCTGAATACTCCACGGAAGTAGCAATTGACAATCTTTGTGTGTTTAACAATAGAGGACGCTGAAATTGTTATATTCTGCAAAAAGGTACATTGTCTACGCAAAGTACATAGCTACGAAATAGTGTTAGGGTGACAAAATAATAAAAAATTCCTTACCTATTAAATGTAGCCAATACTGTAGCCAATTGAGCGGGACAAAAGTGTACAAGAACAAAGGTTCTGTTTGTTTAACTACTTATAATGCAATAAAATAGAATGCTTTTTACTGTACACAAAAATGTAGTACAGAAAAAGTAAAAAGTTTGTGCTATGTGGGTAAAGGTACCTTGTTTTGTAGCTGTTTTTGTAGTAAAATTAGGTATCAGGGAAGGATTTTTTGGTGTTTTAGAGCTTTGAGTGGGTACTGGGGCTTTACTGTCAGGTAATAATCCCGTAAGGTACGTGGATCCCGATGGGCGAATTTTAAAGGTATCTGGAAATGAGGACTTCAAAAAAGAGGTAGAAAGTTCACTACAAGAAATTTATCCATCAGCTGTTGTTGATATGAAAACAGGCATTGTATCATTTTCAGATACTGTGAAAGCAGAAGGTCATGCAAATGGAAAAGAATTATTAGAGAACCTGATTAACTCCGACAATGAACACAAAATTGTAGAAACACAAAAAGGGAATTCTGCTTCTCCCAATAAAGATTACAAAAAAGGTGAAGGGGCAGGAAGTTCTGTTAATTTCAATCCTGATAAAAGAACGGGAGGTATTGATACTACAGGTTCAAATGTACGCCCACCGTTTATAGGGTTGACTCATGAACTTGGGCATTCCGAGGCAATTGACAATGGAACTCAAAGCTCTAAGGGCAAAGATGATAAAACGCCTGGAACTACTCCTCTCTGGGAGGAAAATTCAATGAAGAGAGAAAGGGAGGTTAGAAAAGAACATGGACTTAATGACAGACCATCGTATTATTATGCACCGCCAGCTGATTAGTGTAGTGCTACTTTTGTTTTTTGGAATTTTTGCGATGAATACACAGAGCAAACAAAATGATTTCTCTTTTACTGATGAAGAAGTATTTTGGGACAAATACTTTGATGCTAATCCCAATATGCATCTTTTCAATTATGCGTATCGCGAAAATTTTTTGAGCTTTTTTTTCAACGAGGCTGAAAAAAAAATAAATAGCTGTACTAATCTTGATGAATACTTTGTTGTTGTTGAAGAAAACATTGACAATGGTATACATAATATCTATTTTGTATATTTTAATAACGACAAATTTGTATGGCAAGCTGAAGTATGGAGAAGTGGAACTTATGGGGAGATTTTACACAAAACGTTGAAAATAAAATTTAGCATGGGATGTTCTCCAAAAAAAGCTTTTTCATTTTACACCCCTTATGAGGACTCAATTTTATTTGATGCAACAGCTATTTTCGTAAAACATGTTAAAAACGGTGTTGCATATCGGCATGCATTTTATGGTTTAGATATTGGAGGGAAAGAAAGCGAACTGCAACAAATACTAGACTTATGTTGTACAAGCTAACTTTTGATTGTAACCGTCAATTCTCGCACCCCTTACGAAGAAAAGAAACGCGAAGTACAATAGCCTCATAGTGGAGGCAAAAGAATGATAAAAGTGTACAAAGGTAAAAAGTAAAATGATATAATTGCATATAATATAACAAAATAAGCATCTTTTTCACTTTTTTTACTGTACACAAAAATGTAGCCAAAAAAATAAAAAGTTTACACTATGTTGGTAAAGGTATCTTGTTTGGTGAGCATTTTTGTGTTAAAATAAGGTGTTAGGGAAGGATTTTAGCGTGTTTTAGAGCTTTGAGTGGGGAACGCGGCTTTAGTGTCAGGTAATAACCCCGTAAAGTATGTGGATCCAGATGGGCGAGAGATAGAACTTTATGTTTTTAGAAATACAAAAAGTTATGATATCTCTACAAATCGCAATACCCCTAAAAATGTTGCATTAGATTTTGTAGCTTTATACAACACTGAAACTAACGAAATATCATTCTTTTTTGGTGTTCAAACTGTTGCAAATTATCCATCTACTGATAGAAAAAATAACTCCGTACCTTCTACGTATAATGATACCATTGCTCCTGGTAATTTTGATTTAAAAGTATTTACAACCACAAATGTAGCTGCAGGTGATGCAGGAATTATTACTAATGCTAAAACAATTGATGGAAGAAATGTTGATGCAAATGGAATAACAGAAAATGCACTGTCATCAGGTAGAGGGCTAATTCATTCAGCTGAAAAGCCCGATGGCTCTGGAAACGAGTATAACGTGCCTTATAGCCAACAGTGTTTTATTTTTTCTAAGGAAGATAATAAGCGGTTTTTCGATACCTTGAAAAATGCAGGTGTAAAACAAGGTGATGTGATAAAAGGTCAGTTATATGACTTTATAGAATTTTAATTAGGAGAGTGAAAAATGAAAAAAATGTTGTTAGTACTTATTTTTGTATTATTGTTTGTAAACAGTATTTCTTCACAAATATCGTACGAAGGAATAAAGTATTCTTATACCGATGAGCCTGGTTTTGTAACAATTACTGAAAACGAAATTATTTTTGAAGATAGATACGGAAAAGAAGAGCTAATCCAAAGTAGTGAAAAGGGTGTATTAACAAAAGCTGCTTCTTTTGATCTATTTGAATCAGAAACAGAGCGTTATATTATATTAAACATTGCAACATCTAGTGCTGATTTTCTTACTTTAGTTAAGCAAGTGGATACTCCAAATTATCGCTATGAGTCATGGGGTATAACATATTCAGAATCAAAAAGTAGTGACTACACTACAATTCCGTCATTAGCAGGTTTTAATGTATTAAAGGCAGAGTCATATATTACTGAAGAAGATTCCTTAGGAAACATCATACAATATGTACCAGAAAATAGTAATATTTTTGATGTGATAAGTAACCCTTGGGCAGTTTCTGCTAATTCAAAAGATAAAATAATCATAGTTAATTCAGAAAAATGGAGAAACCCTCGAACAAAGTATCAAACAATAGACACAATAGTTTTTATAAATGGATTTGTAAATCCTGAAAAGCCACATTTGTTTTATGAAAATGCACGAGCAAAAACAATTAAAATATCATATGGGGATGTTTCATTTGAAGTTGAGTTAAACGATACTGGTAATTATCAAGCTGTATCGCTACCAACTCCGATCAATCCTAGATCTGGGACAGAAATCAAGGTTGAAATTATTGACTCTTATGAGGGAACAAAGTATTCTGATATAGTGATTTCCGGAATGCTCTATATTGATGCTGGTGTAGAAAAATAATTATGTTTATGAGTGGAAAGATAAGCTAATGTATTATATTTATAAAATAAATTTTCTATAGGGAAATATCTTACGATGTGCAAATATACAAAAAATTATGGTTATGAGCAAAAGAAAGATTAGTACTTATGATACAATGCTTCATAATTTTTCGCATAAGTAAGTAAAAAGTTGTACCCTTACCTTTTTAAGTGTAGCCAAAATTGTAGCCAATTGAGCGGGACAAAAGTGTTTAAAGGTAAAAAGGAGAACCGTATAAATATTTATAATACAACAAAATAGGTATCTT
>CAYJFX010000130.1:0-4142 GCA_964369735.1 uncultured Treponemataceae bacterium | reverse complement strand
CATTGGGTGGCGATAAACTTGTCCTGTAAAATGCATTTTTTTGTCTCCTTGGTTTTTTGTAACATAGTGTTAAAAAGTAATCTAGTGTAAATATAATGCTTTGTGCAAAAAATGGCAAGAGGTGGTCAATGTATAATGTACAATTAATAGGGTGTAGATACAGCAAGAGGTTTCTCGGCATAGATGCGAAATCAATGGCTGGTGCTGGAACCATTCCTAAAACCTGTAAGTTTAAAAATCTGTATAATCTGTGAAATCTGTGGATAGAAAAGACCAATCCTGGTGGCGTGTAAAATCAACATTACATTGACGTAAAAAATATAAAGGCAAAAACTGCGCAAACAATCATCTTTAAGCCAGTTCCAAGTAAAAATCCTAAAAAAGATGCCCACGCAGAAGAAAATGCTTTTTTTGCATCCTTTCTGTCATGAATAAGCTCCCCTATAAAGGCTCCAATTAGTGGACAAACAATAATACCAATAGGCGCAAAAAAGATACCTGCAAAAATACCAATGGTAGAGCCAATAAGGCCCGCCTTTGTGCCTCCCTTTTTTTTGGTAAGCCATACGGGCGCTATGTTATCAAGCGCGGTAATGGCAATTGCTATAAGGGCAGTAATTATGAGAGTTGGAATGGTAACGGATGAATCTATAAAAAAGAGTAGTAAAAGTGATAGCCAGGCAAGCGGTACACCTGGAATGATTGGCACAAGGCATCCAATAAAGCCTGCAATAAGTAAGATAATTCCAATAGTTATTATAGTTATTTCCATGTGTTACTCCTTATTATTGTCTACAACACATACTTGAGGGTAGCCAAAGATTGGATGCGAAAATGTCTTAAAGGTAGTGCCATATGCACCGTGAAGCAAGTCACTCGCAATTATTTGTTCAACACTTCCACTTAGTATTTGAGCTTCATCTTTATCCAGTGTTTGTAAACTTTTTAATAAAACTATTCTATCAGCAAATGCCGCGGCTGCATTTAAATCGTGTATTGCTATAATAACACAATTATTCTTATTATGGGCAATATCTCGAAGTTTTTTTAGAATATCATTTTGGCAGCCAATATCAAGATTTGCTACAGGTTCATCAAGTAAGAGGAATGGACTTTGCTGTACAATAGAGCGGGCAATTCTAACCCTTTGTAGCTCACCTCCAGATAAGCTGTGTATGCTTCTATTGGCAAGGTGGTGAATGTGTAAGTCGCTCATGGCCTCTTCAACAAGCTCAGTATCATGCTTTGAGTACCACTTTGACCAAGATGTATGTGAAAATCTTCCAGAAAGAATGGCTTCTTGTACTAAAAAATCCCATACACTGTGTTCACTTTGTGTCATAAGAGATATTTGTAAGGCTATGTCATTTCGTTTCATGGTATCAAGGTTTCGATTATTTACAAGAATGCTTCCTTTGTAGCTGAGCGAACTTTTTTCAATGCCCGATAATAGCGATAAAAAGGTAGACTTTCCACTTCCATTTGGTCCTATCACGCATACAAGCTCACCTAAATGAGCTTCAAATGAAATATCTTTTAATATGTGCTTGTCGCCGTACCAAGCATGTACGTTTTTACACTGTAACAAATGGGTAGGGTTATGCTCAGCCATTAAAAAGCCCCCTTCGTTTTTGAATAATAACAATAAAAAAGGGTGCTCCCAACAATGCTGTAACGATTCCTACTGGTAGCTCTGTGGGCGATGCAATGGTTCTTGCAAGAGTATCTGATGCTACTAGTATTATAGCGCCCCATAGCATTGCAAAAAAAACAACATTTCTATGTGCATTTCCATAAAGTTTACGCGCTATATGTGGAGCAATGAGGCCTACAAAGCCTATGGTTCCTGCAACACTCACTGCGCACGCACATGCTAGAGAGCCTGCAATGAGGATTAATAATCTTGTTTTTTTTAAGTCAACTCCAAGTGATTGAGCGCTCTGTTCACCTGCAGAAAGAACATCTAAAGGGCGAATGCAGAAAAAAAGTAAAACAATAGCGCACAATGATGGAAAACTAATTAAGGCTATTTCATCCCAACCGCGCCCATTAAAACTTCCCAAGGTCCACACGTAGACTTGATGGAGTTCTTGATAGCGCAAAAGAAGGAGTATAGATATAATGGCAGATAATAATGCAGATAAAGACGTACCAATTAAAAGCATCATAACCGTTCCATTCGAACCAGATAATTTATATGAAAGAATGTACACCAGTATTGCTGAACAAAGGGCTCCAATAAAGGCAAAAATAACAATAGGACTCAACACACTAGAGCTAAGTATACTTAGGGGTAAAAATATAGATAATACCGCACCAAGTGTTGCTCCAGATGAAATACCAACAAGGCCTGAGTCTGCCAAGGGATTTCTAAAAAAGCCTTGAAACACTGCGCCAGATCCACCGAGGAGCATTCCACAAAGGGCAGAAAGTAAAATTCTTGGTAGACGTATATCAAAAACTATTATGTGCTCTATAGATTTTTCTACAGTTGCTAAAAAAAGGTTTTCGAAATGTATTTTCTCAGCTCCAAAAAACAGTGAAATAATAACGATGGCGAGTAATGCACCCATGGTGAGTAGGGTATATATGAGTTGGCGTGTTTTTGAAAAACCCATAATACGCGGCTTAAAAAACTTCATGTGGATATAACTTCCTTGCAATGATTTCTACCGCTTGTGCTGCTCTGGGGCCAGGTCTCGTAGTAATATCTGCATCTATATAATATAGTGAATCATGTATTACAGCGTCAACATTTTGCCAACCACTTCTTTGTTTTACAACTTCTTTTGTAATGGCTCCATCATCTGGAAGGAGTATTACTTGAGGGTTTCTTACTAAAATGGTTTCTTCACTTACAACGGGGTACGCACTCGCAATATCAAAAAAAATATTTTCGCCGCCTGCTGTTTTTATAATGTCATTTATATAGGATGTAGCGCCCACACTCATAAATGGTTCATGCCATACTTCCCAATAAACCGCTTTTTTTTGATTATTTTGTATTTTTCCCATCACTGATTCAATATCTTTTTTCATTTGTAAAACAAGTTTTTCACCAGCTTCACTCTTTCCTGTAATGTGAGAAATACTAACAATCTCATCATAGATAGATTCAATAGTTTGTGCATCTGATAAGTATAGCTGAATACCATAGCTTTCTAATGGACGTTTTAAATGATCATGCATACCCTGTGTTCCATACACAAAATCAGGTTGTAAAGCAATTATACTTTCTAAGCTAAAAGCCTTTCCATCAAATCCACCAAGGGTTGGAATACTTTCAGCTTCTAAAGGAAAATTACAAAAATCTGTACGGGCAATTACTCGGTCGCCTGCTCCAATTGCAAATAAAATCTCTGTTGCTGCAGGGGAGAGAGAAACAATTTTTGTAGGCATTTCCTTACTTTGTGATGTTTCAGGGAAACCACCTGCAAAAAGTAAAGAAATTAAAAATAAAAAAACTATATTTGTAAGTATTTTTTTCATGAATGTTTTCTATCCTTTATATTGTAAAAAGTAAAAATCCCATTAATCTGCGTAATCTGCGGATAAGAAAATTCTTTACATTTCATAACTAAAACCTATTTTAACATTTAGCTTAGGCATTGGATAGCCTTCTACTAAAACATAATCTACATTTAAAATATTATTAACTGAAACAAATGTTGCAAAATGCTCATCAATATTTTGGTTTACCGTTAGGTCCAGTAACACAAATGAGTCTAGCGCAGAAGCATTTCCTACCAAAGTATAAGTTGCATACCGTGTGCTTTCAAAGCTTCCGCTAAGAATAACATTTCCTGTTTCCCACGGCACTTCAACTGATGCGTGTATTCTGTGCTCTGGCATATATGGCATTCTAATATTTGAATCGAATGTGTAATCATCTGTAAGGATATACGAAAGTAAAAGAGAATATCCAAGTGAAAATTGCACATGTTCAAAAAAACTACTGGTGATGTTAATATCGCTTCCCCAAATAAAAGCCTCTCCTATATTTTGTGGAGACCATACACCATTCATATTAGCCCAGTGTATTGTGTTTTTTGCCGATGTTACAAAAATTGATGCATTTCCTAAAAACAAGTCAGGAATTGCGTATTCTACAATTAAATCTGCTCCAAAACCATCTTCATTTT
>CAYJFX010000129.1:0-4218 GCA_964369735.1 uncultured Treponemataceae bacterium | reverse complement strand
ACCATCCTTGATATCCAAGATTATGAATGGTAAGTACTGAGGCTGTTTTCGTAAAGTAGCCATCTTTTTCCCAGGTGTTCAAAAATAAAGCGGCAGTAGAAGTTGGCCAATCATGTGAGTGAAGAATATCTGGATACCAATCGAGCATTTTACAAAGCTGGAATGAGCCTCGGGTTAGGTTTATAAAACGCTTAGCATTATCAGGGAAGCTTGAGGAGCCGTTTTCACCATAAATGCCGCTTCTTCCATATAGCTCTTCATTATCTAAAAAGTATACAGGTACATCACTATCTGGTAGTGTTGTTTCATATACGGCATTCCAAATTTCACCAAAGCCAACGGGAACACCTAATGGGTTAGGGTGTTTTTTTAACTTGTCTTTATCTATTGAATAATAACGTGGCATGATGATTCTAACATCATGACCGTTTAATTGTAATTGTTTTGATAAAGCCGATACAACATCAGCCAAACCACCTGATTTTGCAAAAGGCACTGCTTCACTTGCGCTCATTAGAATTTTCATATACATAGTATAGCACGAGATAAAAAAAATTGCAAAGATTTTTAGCTAGTTTTTATATCTGAAGATGCCTCTTGACAATTCTGTATATAGGTAATATGCTGAATTCATGAACAATCGATTACAGACACAATTAGACTTTATAATCGAAGTCGATAAACTTAAAAACATTCTTAGAAGGACTATTTTAGTAGACGGCTCTAGACGTGAAAATGATGCAGAACACTCTTGGCACTTGGCTATGGCTGCAATAATTTTGCAAGAGTATGCTGCTGAGGCCATTAATATGGAGCGTGTATTAAAAATGGTTATTATACACGACCTTGTTGAGATTTATGCAGGAGACACATTTGCATTTGATGTTGAGGCAAATAAAAATAAAGAAGCGCGAGAAAAGGAAGCTGCTGATACGTTGTTTTCGCAGTTACCGTCAGAACAAGCAACTGAGCTTCGTGCTCTTTGGGAAGAATTTGACAGAATGGATACAGCTGATTCTCGCTTTGCTGCGAGTTTGGATAGGCTGCAACCATTTATCCATAACACTAAAACGGGTGGTCATACATGGATAAAGGGAAGTGCAACGAAAACGCAAGTTTTTGATAGGATGGAGCCTGTAAGAGTTGGAACACCTGCAATTTGGCCATGGGTATTAGAACAAATTGAAAATGGTTTAGAACAGGGTTGGCTTAAAAATTAACATAATTCTTTTACCGATTCCCTTATTATTAATTCAGCTGGAATCTGTATAAGCTCAGGAACTGTTTCACCTTGAATTTTTTTTAAGAGAATTTCCGCTGCATGTTTTGCAATTGCATCTTTGTCTTGTTTAAAGGTTGTGAGGGGTGGGTTACAATATGATGAAACCCTATCATCATCAAAGCCAATAATTGAAATATCTTCAGGTATTTTTATTCCGACTTCTTTACAGTATTTCATGGCACCAAAGGCTTGTGTATCACTTGCAATAAAAAGAGCCGTAATTTCAGGATACTTTGACAACAGAGCTTTTGCTCCGTCATAGCCAGATTGTTCATGCCAATAATCACAGTACCCTATATATTTTTGGCAATCTAAACCATGAGTCTTTAATGCATCACAAAAGCCTTTCTCTCTATCAGGAGATGCTGGCGATCTATCATAGTCGTACATTGTTCCTAAAAAGCCTATATTTGTATGTCCATTTTTTATAAAGTGTTCTGCCGCTTGAAATCCAGATCGTTCGTTTGATGATATAATGGTGCATACATCAGGTACAACATCATTTACAGAGACACAGGGAATACTGGATTTGAGAAGAGCTTCAATTTGTTCTTTTGCATTTTCATGACTTGCAAGAATAACACCATCAATATTTCTATATTGACAGTGTTCTAGGTAAGACATCTCCTGGTCACCAAAATTATTTGATAAAAACAAAAGATCGTAACCATATTTTTGCATTTCCGTTCTAAAGGAGTCTAATACACCAGAAAACAAGGGGTGGCTAAAACCCAATTTCATACCTGCGTCAGAGTAAATAACTCCAATAAGATTTGACTTTTTTGTGATAAGAGAGCGTGCAGCCATGTTTGGTTTATAGCCAATATTTTCTGCAACTTCTACAATTGCATCACGTGTTTTTTTGCTTAAACTTCCAGCACCATTTAATGCTTTAGAAATAGTTGGAGCAGAAAAACCAGTTATTTTTGCTATATCGTAGATTGTCACCATTTATATCATAAATCCTTACCGTTTGTTTTAATTACTTCTTTATACCAATGCGCGCTATCTTTAAGAATACGCTTTTGAGTTTGGTAGTCTACGTGTACAAGTCCAAATCTCTCACTATAACCTGAATGCCACTCAAAATTATCTAAAAGTGACCATTGGAAATAGCCTAAAATATTTGCACCTTCATCACAAGCTCGAGACAAGTCTTTTAAATATCGGTGTAAAAAGTCAATTCGTTGAGGGTCGTGTACTTTACCATCTAAGCTTACAGAATCAGTGTTTGAAAGTCCATTTTCTGTAATAAAAATTGGCTTTTTATACCGCTCAGTTATAAGTTTCGGAAGCCATAGTAAGCTTTCAGGCGTTACTGGCCAGTTTAAAGAGGTTCTTGCATAGCCTGGTAAGCGCTTTACATACCTATATCCTCCATTTCCGTCTGACTCAACTATGCGACCGTTATAAATATTGTGCCCATGAAAATCAACAGTTTCAGTTATTATCTTGAAATCATTTGCTCCAACCACTGGCATATCTTCTGCAAAAAGTTCATATGCTTTTTTTGGATAATCACCTAGATACATTGCATCATTCCAATATGATAAACAAAATGCGTTAAATTCTGTGCTATTGTAATCATGTACAATATCGAGCTGTGCTTGTGTACATGCATCTATATCCTCTTTAGAGTTTGTTGCAGGATAGTGACCTGCACAAGTAGGCGCCATACCTACTTGTATACTTCCTTGAGAGTTTGCTCTAAGAGCTTGTACTGCCTTTCCATGTGCTAAAAGAATATTATGAGCCATTTGCATTATATCTCGTCTAGGCATTTTTAAGCCTGGTGCATGTATTCCTATCTCATAGCCAAGACTAGTAGTACATTGTGGTTCGTTAAAAGTAAAAAAGTTTTTAACTCTGTCTCCAAAATGCTTACCAATAGTTCCCGCGTATGCAGCAAACCAATCAACGGATTCTGGATTTAAAAATCCTCCACGCTGATATACTGAGTAGGGCATGTCCCAGTGAAAAAGGGTTGCAAAGGGTGCAATATTTTTTTCAAGAAGTGCGTCAATGAGCTTATTATAAAAGTCAATACCTTTTTGATTAACGCGTCCATTTCCATTGGGTATAATTCTTGGCCATGAAAATGAAAAGCGATACGCATTAAGACCTAGGTCTGCCATTATATCTACGTCTTCTTGATATCTATGATAATGGTCACACGCTGTGTCACCTGTATGCCCGTCAAAAACCTTTCCTGGCGTTTTACAAAATACATCCCAAATAGATAAAGACTTTCCGTCTTCATATGCAGCACCTTCGATTTGAAAACTTGCGGTTGCTGCTCCCCAAATAAAATCTTTTGAAAATGACATTACTTCTCCTATAATTTAAGTAATCGATTGCTGTGATTATATACAAATATTCTTTTTTTGTCAAATAAAATAAAAAAAAATGCTAAAAATTTAACAAAAATTCGCATTTTCTTAAAAAAACTATAAAATGTATTAAATTTGGACTTGACAAATAGGATGGATGACTGTAATATAAAGCAATCGATTGCCTAATCGATATAATTTTTTAAGGAGAAGATAATGAAAAAAATGTTATTAGTTGCACTTGTTACAACAGTATTTTTTGCTGCTTGTTCACAACAAGAAGAGGTACCAGCAGAAAAAAAATTGGTTGTATGGTCATTTACAGATGAATTACAAGGTTTAGTTGAAACGTATTATGCTCCGAGTCACCCAGAAGTAGAGCTTGAGTTTTCAATGACTCCAACAGATCAGTTTACAAACAAACTTGACCCAGTGCTAGCTTCAGGACAAGGAACACCCGATGTATTTGCATTAGAAGATGCCTTTGTTCGTAAATATATTGAGTCTGGCTTATTGCTAGACTTAACAGATGTATATGAAGAAGTAAAAGACAAAGTTGTACCTTATGTTGTTGATGTTGCAACATACGATGGAAAAGTATACGGT
>CAYJFX010000128.1:0-4426 GCA_964369735.1 uncultured Treponemataceae bacterium | reverse complement strand
AAATACTTTTTGATTTTATCGGTTGAAAAGCTGATTTTTCCAATTTCAGATTTCTTTTCTTCGCTCATGATTTTACTCATTGTTTCAAAGTTGCAATTATCTTCTTTAGACAATGCTTTAATTCTTTGAGCTTGCGAAAGTGATGGGATAGACTGTTCAGCATCTAATACATCTAAAAACTCTACTTGTTCTTCGGGTTTTAAAAATGAAAGTTCAACAGCAGGTGTCATACCCATTTTCTTTTCATCTACCATTGTTAATAACTCGGGGCGAAGTTCTGTAAGACGAATAAATCTTTGCATTTGCGTACTACTAATTCCAACTTCTTTCGCCATTTCATCTCGTGTATTTATCTTTTGTCCAACTTGGTCAAAAGTTAAATCCGACCTTTCTCCTTGCCTTTTTACAGCTTCTAACTTCATTTTATACGCAAAAGCTCGCTCGCTTGGTAGAATATTTTCTCTCTGTAAATTACTATCAACCATAAAGATAGTAGCCTTATCATCATCAAGTTCTCTAACGATAACTGGCATAGTTTCTTTTTCAGCAAGTTCACACGCCTTGTGCCTACGATGTCCCGATACTAGCTCATAACCACCATCGGGGTGTGGTCTTGCAATAGCTGGCATAAGCACTCCATACTCCTTTACACTTTCAACTGTTTCAGCCATTGCTTCATCTTCACGCACTTTGAATGGGTGGTCTTTAAATGGCTTTAGTTCAGACAGTGGAATATTAACTACTTGTTCAGCTATTTCATTTTCTTGTTTTTTAGCTCTTAGCATTACTGATTAACCTCCTAAATTCTTAAATTAAATTTTAATCTTGCAATAAAAACTTCAAAATACGAACGAAAACAATAAATCAGTTCATATATTTGATGCGAAGTTAATTGTTGATTAGTAATTAGGGTAATTTCTTCCTTAGTTAAATTACAACTCAATCCAATACTAATGGCTTTCATCGCCATTTCTGATAGTTGTGGATTTGCTAATTCTCTTACTTGTGATATTGAAAATCCATTCTCTAAGGTTTTTCTCAAAACTTCCATTTGCAAATAATCAAAATCCCCATTAGCATATATTTCTACTTGTTTGATTGATAGTCCATTCTCAAAGCCTTTTCGTGCTTCAAACATCTGACTACAATTTAACTTTGAATTTGCATATACGCCAACTTGATTAATGCTCAATTTGTTCTTAAACCCTAAACGTATTTCTCTCATTTGCTCATAACCAAATGAATGGTTAGCAAAAATTTTAGCCTGCATTAGAGTTAATTTGTTTTGCACCATAAACACTATTTAACCTCCTTTTAATTTTCTCTACGAGTTGAGATAGGTTCTTCTGAATAAGGGCAAAACTCATAAACACAAGTGTCATATTTCCAGTTCGGGCGATGGAAGCGACAACTTCTACATTCTTCTAAAATGCCATCAGCACCACTGTCAAATTGTTTAGTAGTTGGCGAATTTTCCCTCATCAGAACTTCCCACGCATACTCTTTGGTGTATCTCGATTTCAATTAAAAAACTCCTTTCTTTCTGATTTTAGGCAACAAAAAAAGAGGGTTTGTTTCATATTCCTTTCGGAATACAAAACAAACCCTCTTATAAGATTTGTTGTCTATTTAATTGTTATTTTTAATTTTTAAAAAGTTAAAAGCTGATAATACTGGCGAAAAACCTAGCGTTTATCAGCTTTTTTTAAGTTTGTGTAATTATTACACATTCATCGCCTAAACGGCATCCCGTCCAATAAAGAACCTCAAAGCAATAAAAAGAAATTGGCTTGTCCATAATTGCATCAGAAAATTTAAGGTATTCTTCTTTAGTCCAAAACTTCATTTCTTTGCCACGTTCCTTGCCCATGTTACCTGCCTTTTGAGCAGGGTTTTCTCGCAAAGAATAAAAACGAACAGCATGATTAAAAATTGCACTGAGCTGATTATGTAGTGTCTTTAAATACACTGGAGAATACGAATTACCGTTTTCGTCTTTATAATTTAGCATTATATTTTGCCATTTGATAATATCCGCTACTTTAATATCTTGTATACGCTTGTCCTCAAAGTATGGTAGTATTTTTCTATTAGTGATATTTCGTTTGGTTAGAAACGTGTTGTGTTTCACTCTAGCTTTAACATCTTCGTGGTATACTTTAACAAAATCTTTAAAAAGCATTTCAAGGCTGCCAGATTGAGTTTGCTTAAAATTTCGTTCCCACTCTAAGGCTTCACGTTTAGTTTCAAAACCTCGTTTTGTTTTGCCTTTGTTTTTACCTGTAAAGTCACGATAATAAAAGAAACAATACCATTTGCCTGTTTTACTATCTTTATATGCTGACATTAGGACACCTCCTTAAACCCATAAAATTTTTCTTCGTAGAATAATCTGCTAACTTTGCCTGTAACAACCATGTAACCTTTCTTTTGTAGCTCATCATTTAGTTTGCGAATGATTTTGTATGCAAAAGATTTTGAAATTCCCAATTCTTCTGCTACTTCTGCTGTTGTGATAAATCTTGATTTTTCCATAATGTACTTCCTTTCGTTTTGTGTTTTACCAACAATTCACAAATGTGAATGTGTCTATAATATACCATGCACATAAGTGGTTGTCAAGTGTTTTTTTGAAATAATATTTTACTTTTTGTCTTTTTATGGTATAATGTGTGTATTAAAACATAAAAAGGAGGACTTATTGTGACAATTGGCGAAAAAATACGTTTATACAGAGAAATGCGAGGTATGACACAAGTTCAGCTTTCTGCTATTACAGAGATTAATGTTGGAACAATACGAAAATATGAATTAGGTATAAGAAATCCCAAGCCTGATCAGCTAATTAAAATAGCTAACGGGCTTGGGAAGAATGTAAGTACATTTTATGATTTGAATATTTGCACAGCAGGGGACATAATGGCTTTGCTAATTGA
This sequence comes from uncultured Treponemataceae bacterium, assembly GCA_964369735.1. Lineage (GTDB taxonomy): Bacteria > Spirochaetota > Spirochaetia > Treponematales > Treponemataceae > CAYJFX01. The sequence continues at coordinate 1,490 of CAYJFX010000128.1, read as the reverse complement.
AGTATCCGAAAACACTGAAATCACTTTTGTTGGCGATACTGACGGTGATGGAAATTATGTAAGCTCTGAAGTAGCCTTAAAATTTAAAAGCCCATATATGCAAGAAATTATGAAAGATTGGGCAGGCATGAAGCATGAAGTTGATATGCTGCTTGGAAAACTAGATAATGTAACAGATGAAAATGTACGAGCTGAAAAATTATTGCTTTTATCAAATATCTATAATGGTTTTATGCGTATTTTAACGGATAAAGGCCGAGTTGCAGACGATGAAACCGGACTTAAAGATTTGCCATCAAATAAAGGTTTAGAGTATGTGCATCCATTTGATGTAGGGCAACAGATTAAGCCCGATGTTGAAGTTAGTGAGGTTTAGGAGGGATAGTGTATGTCTTATACATTTAAAACCTTAGCGTTTGAAATTTTGTCAAATTCCGATATTCCATTAACAGTAAGAGAAATATGGGAAACGGCTGTTTTGCAAAATATCACCTATAAAATAAGTTCTATCGGCAAAACTCCAATTAATACTCTTAATGCACAATTAGGTAGTGATGTGCAAAATGAAAATTCTAAGTTTCAAAAAACAAATGAGCGACCAGCTAAGTTTTCAATAAAAAATAAAACTTATAATACAACGTCACAATCAACACCAATTTTGCTACCACCTATACAAGAAAGTGTATCTTTATTTAAAGAACGTGATTTACATATATTGCTATCTACATTTGTAAAGAGTTCACCATATTTTAAATGCTATACTAAAACTATATATCATGAAAAATCTAGCAAAGCAAAAAAAGGTAAAAACGAGTGGTTGCATCCAGATATAGTAGGAGTATATTACCCTTTTAATGATTATTCAAAAGAAACTTTAAAATTATATAACGTCACAGATGCAAATCCATACAAACTTTTCTCGTTTGAACTTAAAATAAAAATTGACTACACAACATTAAGAGAATACTATTTCCAAGCTGTTTCAAATTCGAGCTGGGCTAACGAAGGGTATTTAGCAGCTTTGGAAATAGAAGATGATGTTGAATTGTTTGAAGAACTAAAAAGATTAAACAGCTCATTCGGTATTGGTATTATTAAATTAAATCCCACCAATATAAGTCAAAGCGAAATTATTTTATCATCTAGCATTAATAACCAATTGGATTTCAATACCATAGACCGATTGGTTATTGAAAATCCTGATTTCAAAGAGTTTATTTCTGACATATCCTTAGACACTCAAGATAGTGACCCACGACTTCGCGGCAAATACGACAAAACATTTGAAGATGATGAAACCACGAAAGAGTATTGTAACAAAAAAGGCATACAATAATTTTTTAATATCAATTTAATATCACACCACATCAAAAAAGGCTAGAAACCCGCTTAATTGCTTGGTTTCTAGCCTTAATTTTTTTACTCCATTTCAATAGTCGCAGGTGGTTTACCAGTGCAATCATAAAACACTCTGTTCACATGCTTAACTT
>CAYJFX010000127.1:0-4432 GCA_964369735.1 uncultured Treponemataceae bacterium | reverse complement strand
GGGCAATTTCTGTTTCTTTTCCCGTTGTCATATCGTGCTCTAAAAAGGCATCTCCATTAGAGCTGTATACAAAAGGAATATCTAAGATTTCTGCGTATTCAAGTGCTTGTTGCATACCGGCGCCAACAGAATGTTTGTTATCTTTTGCTTCTATAAGTGCAATAGGTAAATTAGGTTTATAATGTAAAAGGTAGTCTGCCCTCTTTCTTTTTCCGCGGGCAGTTTTTTTACCACGTACAATAATTCTTCCGTCGGTAAAATTATATTCAAGTTTTATGTGCTTGTTTCTATCCCAGCCAACATTTTCTATTGCAGGGGTAATATAGCGAAGTTTAATATCTTCTTCTGTCATTTCATGCTTTTTCATCAAGTCAGACATAAGAGCATCTCCTCATACAGAAAATTATACCACAGAATGAAAAAAAAGTACATTCTGAAAAACTTGCAACCAACATCGATTCAAAGCCTACCTCTATCTACACCCTACCACACCAACTGCGCCATATGCTGTCCCGCAAATAAAAAAAATGCATAAAAATACAAAAAAAAATCCCACGATTTAAAATTCTGTGTTATAATACTTTGGATGAAATTTGTACGATTATTTTTTCGCTATGTAATATACTTCTTTCTCATTTCTGTCATTGTTGCGGGTAATACAAATACCGATACGCTCATATTATGCGCCATTGTAAGCTCTATTGCATCGCTTCTTATTCCGCACATATTTAGGTTGCCATCTAAAATAGATATACATTTTTTTAAGGTTTTTTCGTTTATTTGGTCGGTTATTGTATCAATATATACGAGTACGGTTAAAACACTTGCATTTAATATTAAGTACAGGGGAAAAATGCCAACAGTAATTGAAAAGCTTCCACTCAAGACAAAAAGTGGTGTGTATAGACTTTTTATATGCCAGGCAATTACGCTTAACCCGGGAACGGTTTCGGTTAAAAGTAAGTCTGGCTCGGTGAGTGTTTTAAAGGTGCGCACCGACACCTTGCAAATAGCACAGAATTTTGACAAAAAGTTGGAAACGAAATCATGATAGATTCTGCTTTTTTTATTCTCATAGCAACTATTTTTATAGTACTCATTGCAAGCATACTAAAGGGACCAACCTTGTGGGATAGGGTTTTAGCTGCTAATTTGTTTACCTCAATGGCGGCCATGACTATTGTATTGTATTCTGTTGTTACAAACATTGCGTATCTCATTGATGTTGCACTTGTATTCGTTCTTGTTGGATTTGTTGGAACTCAGTTTTACGCGGTATTTATATCACGGTTTGGAAGGTTATAAAAAGGTTATGATTATTGCAGCAAACATATTAATGGGAATAGGTCTCGCACTTTGCTTAATTGGCAGTCTTTGCATATTGTTTGCAAAAAACTTTCAGCAAAAACTCTTATTATGCTCAATTATTGATTCATGCGGATTTTTAACATTTGCAATTGGCATAGTACTCAGAACTGGTCTTTCAATGATGACCTTAAAAATTCTTTTAGTACTTATTATTGCCTTACTTATTAATCCTATTACATCAAACAAAATTGCGTACAGCGCCTTTTATCATAATTATACTGAAGAGGAAAGCGATGACCATACTATATAATATTATGCTACTCTCTTTAGTTGCCCTCTCCTGTATTATTGTATTTACCCATAAATTGCGTATTGCAATAATACTCTCTGGCTCATGCTCAATGATTGCAGCCCTTGTGTACTTATTTTTAGCAGCCCCAGATGTAGCCCTTGCAGAGGCGGTAATTGGTAGTACCCTTTCTACCATCATTCTTTTAGCAGGAACGCAAAAATATAGGGTGTGTACAGTATGCGCCCTTCCCTCAGATGAAAAGCTAGAAACAAAATTATGGTCAAGCATTAATCGCTGCGCTGCAAAAAAAGAGCTCGAAGCTAACATAGTGCATGTAGACACCCAAGAAGAACTCCATGACCACTATTATGATCTTGGATATAAGGTTTCAAAAGATGAAATTATTCTCTATGGTGAAAACGAATCATATTTTATTCAAGATGTTTTTAATGATGTGACTAGAGAGTTTCCAAGCACAAAGGTTTCTGTTGCAAAACCGCTTGCAAGGAGCGTGTAATGAAGCGAAAACAGTTTTTATTTATTGTAATGATTCTCATTTTTGGTGTAGTCTTGTATGCTGCATACCTTACAAGCTCTGAGTGTTCAAATCCATTAATGCAAGAGATAATGAAAGAGTATACAAAAACCGGTGCTACTAATGCGGTTACGGCGGTTTATCTTGATTTTAGAGTCTTTGATACCCTCTTCGAAACCTTCTTACTTCTTGTTTCTGTTTTGGGCTTAAGTCAGTTTTTACGTTTAGAGCAAACAGAGCGTATTCACATTGAAACTGAAGAACACGATGACTATAAGCCATCCACCATTGCAACAGGTGCCCTTCACCTTATGCTACCACTTTTTATTATTTGTGGTATTGCAATTACGGTATTTGGTCCAACATCTCCTGGAGGCGGTTTTCAAGGGGGTGCCATTCTTGCTGTCTTTGTAATGGTTCTCTATTTAACTGATAGACGCATGAATATTCCTATTTTGATTTTTACCTCGCTTGAAAAAATTGTCTTTATTTTATTCTTACTCCTTGTAGCTTTGTACTTTTTGTTTTATTCATACACGGGCGAATATCAGCGTTTTATATACATGATTGTAAGCAATATTCTTATTTGCTTTAAAGTCTTTTTAGGGCTCATTATTGTTTTCCTACGACTCATTGGTCAAAGTCAACATAGAACATTGGGAGATGCATATGAATAGCACTGAAATTTGCGCTCTATTTTTATTTTTTATTGGCCTCTACGGTGTTATTGCCAGAAGAAACATTATTAAAACAATTCTTTCAATAGCAATAATGGAAATTGGCGTTATATTATTTTTTCTGTCAATTAACTATATTCCTGGGGCAGCTCCTCCCATTGGAGAGGCAGTACAAACCTCATCAGATCCAGTGCCGCAAGCATTAATGATTACTACCATTGTAATAGGCATCGCGGTAACAGCAGTTTCAATGTCAATGTTTATTGGACTATTTCATAAATACGGCACCACAAGCTGGAAAAAAGCATTTGAAGCACGAAAGAGAGAAGACAAAAAATGATTTTACCACTTATAATTTTTACACCTATTCCAGTAGCTCTTCTCACCTATTTATTAAATACAAAGGTTACACGCTCAATTGCGGGTATTTTACAAATTATTGTATTTATATTCTCAGTGTACATATTTTATAGCGTTCGCTATACCATTGGAGACATTCACTTTGTAACAGGCTCTATTGCAAGCCTCGGCATTCACCTCATTGCAGACAATACATCATCGCTCTTTGTGCTATTGAGTGCATTTATTTTTACCATCTCACTCCTATACACTCTTACACGTGAAACAACACATGGCCTTTTTGTCTTCTTGCTTTTTTCACTGCAAGCACTCATTTTTACCGCTTTTTTATCAGATGATATTTTTAACATTTTTCTTGTTCTAGAAATTTGTGCCATTTTGTATTCAATGCTCATTCTCTATAACCGTACCATACGCTCTTTGTATGATGGCCTCGTGTATCTTTTAACCACCATGGTAGGAATGCTCTTTTTCCTCATGGGAATAGGCTATGTGTATAAAACATTTGGCGAATTAAGCCTCACTCGCTTAGCGCCTCTTATTGCAAGCTTCGATAATCCAAAAGCACTCGCTCTACCCTTTGCCTTTTTATTTACTGGTATTTCACTAAAATGTGCCTTTATGCCACTGCATTCGTGGCTTCCAAAAGCGGACGGAACGCCTGGAGCCCCTGCCGTTGTATCGGCTATTCTATCGGGAGTTTATGTAAAATGTGGTATTTATGTATTTATGCGAATGAGAGAACTATTTTTACCAGTTATCAATGTTGATCCCTTTTTTCTCTGTATAGGTTTTGCAACTGGTTTAATAGGAATTATTTTAGCACTGCTTCAAACAGATATAAAACTCGTTCTCGCCTACCATACCATCTCACAACTCGGCCTCATTTTAATTGGCATAAGCCTATCGAATGATTATGCACTCAGTGGGGCGGTATTGCACATTGTTAACCATGCCTTTTTTAAGTCGCTTCTCTTTCTCTGTGCAGGCATTCTTATGAAACAATATAAAACAAGAAACCTCTATGAAATTCGCGGTGTCATGAAAACGATGCCGGCCGTTGGTATAGCCCTACTTGCAGGAATCCTTGGAATTACAGGAGCACCATTTTTTAACGGTAGTATTTCAAAGTACTTTATTCAAGCAGGTGGCACGGCAGCCATTGCACAAACACTCATCATCATCATTAATTTTGGAACCGCCCTATCATTTGTTAAATTTGGCTCAATGCTCTTTGGAAAGCCAACGGTAAAGGATTTT
>CAYJFX010000126.1:0-4444 GCA_964369735.1 uncultured Treponemataceae bacterium | reverse complement strand
TTGCCACTTAGGCTCAATTGATTCAAAAGGATAGTTAGCCATAATACCTCAATTTTGCTTATAAATTATAGAAGACAGTATACTAAAAAGGAGCTATTCTGTCAATTTTAGCACAAAATTTAGCTGTAAAAATGATTTTTTGGAAAATATCCCTTGACGATTTCAATATTAGACATGATAATATAGGTAGACAATTTTAGAAAGTAGTTCATTGCATTGGAGGAATGTATGAAAAATGTTTTAGTAGTTGATGATTCTCGTATTATGAGAAACATAGTAAAAAATAGTTTTACCGCAATGAAAATTGGAGCAAATTTTTTTGAAGCAGCAAATGGCGAAGATGCCATTGCCCAATTAGAAGAACATGAAATTGATATTATTTTTCTCGATTGGAATATGCCGAAAATGTCTGGAATTGATTTTTTGAAAGAAGTGAGAAAAAAAGAAAAATATGCAAAACTTCCCATTGTCATGGTAACCAGTGAAGCTGCACGCTACAATGTTATAGATGCTTTAACGGAAGGTGCAACGGCATACCTTGTAAAACCAGTTAGCCAAGAAAAATTTGAAAAAACAATATTATCATTAAAGTTTTAAAGGAACGTATTTATGGAACAATATATTCAACCATTTGTCGATACATGCTTAAATGTATTTCGCGAATTTTTGGGGCTTGAAATAGCTTCAGGCTTGCCATGCTTTATTGAGCGCAATGAAAAAACAGATTGTGATATTTCATCTGTCATTGGTTTAAGCGGAGAAGCTCAAGGGGCAGTTGTACTTTCAATGAAGTCTGATCTAGCATTAATGCTCGCAGAAATTTTAACTTCAAAAAAATATACGTCAATAGATGAGGAAGATGTTCTCGATGCTATTGGGGAAATTGTTAATATTATTTCTGGCAACGTAAAACAGAGTTTTGAAGAGATGTTCAAACTCGTAATATCGCTTCCTACAATCATCGTTGGAAACCAACATAACTCTTTTTGGTCAAGCACAATTAATGTGCGAGCAATTTCAATTCCCTTTACGGTAAAAGAAACTCATACTCTCACACTAACGGTAGCTCTAAGCATCTAGGAGAAAACCAACACTAAGGATTATGCAAAAACAATCTAACAAATATGATAAAAAATCGTTCAAAAGTGGCATGTTTGACTTTCTTTCTGGTGGAACGTATTCTGAATCATTAAAAAGCGGAAAAGCACTCCAAACGGCATTTAGATATGTTGCATATAATCTTATTATTTTTGCAATGATAGCAGCAGCTATGGCTTTCTTCATTCTTAACTATATACAATATACGGCAGGACTCCTGCGTTTTGAAGCGGTAGTAGTAAGCATTATTATGGGTGTTATTGGACTTTCACTCTATATTGCAGGGCGCTTAAAGGTATCAATAGATAAGCTTGCTGTAATACTAAATATTGTATATGTTGTTTTTTGCTCTTATATGATCTTCTTTTACATTGAAGGAAGCATTTCAGCAGTGTGGATTTTTCCCTTACCAATGGTTTGCTTTTCAATAATAACAAACAAAAAAGCTATATTATTTGTTAGCTTTGCATATGTTGTTGCCACTACAACAAGTATTATAAACTCAGATGTTTATTATCCCCCTGATTCAATACGTCTTTATGGTATTTCATTTTTCACGGCTCTTTTAACATATTTTGTTTTTGTTCATGTTAATAATACTATGGACTTACTACGAATAAGTCAAAAAGCATTAAAAAATGAGCGAAACGAACTTGCAACTATGAAAGATAATATTGACATTGGTGTTTTTACATTAAACGAAAACTTTAAGATACAACCCCTATATTCAAATATCATTACAAAGCTGTTTGAAAAAGAAAATTTAGACCACGCTGATTTTATTTCTTTATTTAAGATAACCCTAAAAGAAAATGAAATTGAATCTTTAAGAAAATTTTTGCAAATGGTTTTGCATTCTTCGCATAGTCAAGATATACTTGATGATATTAATCCGCTAAAAAAACTTACATGCGTATTTGAAAACGGGGTAAAAAAAGTTTTGGATATAAGCCTTGTACCTTTAGACAGAGGTTCTCATACTATTATTTTGGGCACTGTAAAAGACATTACAAGCGAAGTAGAAATGAAAAATCGACTTGCAAAAGAAGAGCAACTGCGACAAAGTGATATGGCAACCTTATATGAAGTGATGCATATAACACCTCAAATCTTACATGACTACATTGACGATGCAGACTATCAATTCACAAAAATTAATAAAATATTAAAGGAAAACAAGCTTACAAAATTAGAAGCCTTAAAGCAGCTTTATCAATCAATCCATGCAGTAAAGTCAAATGCCGCAATAATTGGTCTATCTACTACTGCAGAAAAGCTGCATGAGTTTGAATCTCAGATTAAGGCTGCTATTGAAAACCCTAATGCAGAAAATGAAAGTATTCTCTCTATTGTGCTTGAATTAAACACCTACCTAAACTTGAATGCCAAAATTGAAGATGTTTTAGAGAAAATTGAAAACTACTCTCGAAGCAACACAACACCTCTTTCAAGAAAAGATATATTAATTCAAGCCCTTAAAGCAGTAATTGAAAAAGATGCATCAAATAAAAAAGCTGAATTAAAAATTGAAGAGCTTGAATGGGATGCACTCTTGCCTGAGCATAGACAAATGATAAAAGAGATATTATTGCAACTTGCAAGAAACGCAATGGCCCATGGCATAGAAGAATGTGAACACCGTTTAAAAAATGGAAAAAATGAAACAGGTCTTATAAAACTGCAAGTAAAACAAGATGCAAAAGAAGTATATATCAATTTTTGCGATGATGGAAGAGGCATTGATTTTGAAAAAGTGAGAAGTATCGCAATAGCAAAAAATCTTATTTCGGATGAAACGAGCGCGCGCGATAAGGAAGCCTTATTACAAGCAATGCTAAGCCATGGATTTTCTACTTCTGAAAATATTTCTATGCACGCAGGACGCGGTGTAGGCTTGAGCCTTGTAAGTGAGCGTGTAAACGAATACAAGGGTACCTTAGAAATTCACAGTGAAGTGAATAGCGGTACAAAGTTTACGATTACACTACCCTTTGAAGCTTAATCGCACTACACAAAGCAACTCAATTATCCTTGTAAAACCAAGGCTTCAAGCGCAACCAAAATTTCTTTTTTTTCGCCTTCCATAGTTGCGCTTTCACTATCAGCATATGATGCAATACTATTTCCAACGTCTTCTTTAAAAAGCACCACATTGTTCAAAATGCTAGCAGCCTTAACTCCACGAATAGCAGCAATTGTAAAAAGGGCTGATGTTTCCATGTCAGATCCAAGAACACCAAATTTTGACCAATGCTCACAAATAGCTTCTTCGTTATCGATATAAAAGCTATCATTACTCCTCACTATTCCTACATGGTGCATAAAGCCAAGTTTTTTTGCACTTTCAACGCATGAAGATAATATTTCAAAATTTGCGGTTGCTGGATACACGCTTTCAACATAGGCCTTAGATGCCCCATCATCGCGTACACATGATGTCGCAATAACCAAGTCTCCTAAGGCAATTCCTTTTTGCAATGCCCCGCAACTTCCAACGCGAACAATAGAAGTTATCCCAATGTTTTTTAACTCTTCAACGGCAATACCCATTGAGGCCCCACCCATTCCTGTAGACATAGCTAAAATGGGAAAGCCCTTATAAGTTCCTCGTACACTTTTGTATTCTCGGTTAAAAGTTAGGGGCTCAACATTATCTAAAAATTGTGCAATCCTATCCACCCGTGCAGGATCTCCAGGTAAAATTGCTCTTGTAATGTTTAATTCACTCGAAAGTTGTATATGTGCTTGTTTCATGTATGTATTATACGCTGAGATTTTAATATATACAAGTAGATAACAATATTTTAACTACTCTTTTTTTTAAATTGCTGCCGTAACTACAATTTCTACCAGTAATTCTTTTTCGCACATCTTTGCTTCTAAACAAGCGCGAGCTGGTGGATTTTCTTTTGATACCCATGCATCGTATATTTCGTTCATCTCATCAAAGTAATTTATATCTTTTAGGTAAATTGTCACCATAAGGAGTTTTTCTTTATCTGAACCAATATCTGCTAAAACTCTTTCAACATTTGCAAGGGCTTCTCTTGTTTGTGTTTGCACATCTTTTTTGCCTTCGTTTTCTTCAAAACAACATTGACCACAAAGGTACGCGACTCCATTATACACAACTGCCTCGCTCATTCTTAAGCCTTTATTAAATCTTTGAATCATATTTTCTCCTATAAAAAGTCAATAAAAAACTACCACATTAATTGCAATCCATGTTCTACATACTGCTCAAATGCACTGTCTTTTGAAATCAATATCAAATTATTTCGTATTGCAGTATGAATAAGCATCCTATCAAATGGATCTTTATGATTTGGTAGCAAGGGTAATTCTT
>CAYJFX010000125.1:0-4467 GCA_964369735.1 uncultured Treponemataceae bacterium | reverse complement strand
GCGGACTTGCCTTTTCAACATTTTTTACCCTTTTTATGATTCCTACTTTGTTGTAACTTTTTGAACTAAAAAAAATTGACGAGTAAAAAAAAGCTTCCGAGATTTCTCGGAAGCTTTTTTACTATTTCTCCATATTTACAAGTGACGTGAGAAGGCCATTTATTCCGTTTATTCGTGGTTGTAGATCTTTTGACACCATGCTTGGTGTTAGCAATTTTGTTAAAAGAATAACGTTTTTGCTCTCATCTTCATAAACAACAATACTCAATGGTAACTCATAGCTCATCGCCATATTATCATTCATTAGAAGCGTTCCAACAGCAGGGTTTCCGAAAATAACTACTGTAGCTTCGTTCATTGTTAAGTCAACATCTTCAGCTGCTTCTTTATGATCGATTGTTTCAAAAATAGTGAGACCCCGACCTTCAATACTATCTTCCAGCGCAGAAAGAGTTCTCTTAAAAGACATAGACGATTCATTTTTGATAACTTCCTGACCAAAAACCATTACTCCAGTAAGAAGTATTGCTAACAAAAGCACATTCTTTTTTATCATATATTAGCTCCTTATATATAGTATACACCATAATTGAATGCTGTGCACATTTTTTTTAACTGCTAGGACCTTTGCACCAAAAAAAAAGCGCCAAATGGCGCTTTTTGTAACAGTTATTTTTTTGTAAAAAGATTAGAAAGCGAAGACAAGTCTTCTGGGGCTTTTGCTGCTTCAAGATTCTCTTTTTGAATAGACTCATAGACTTCTTGGCGAAATACTTTTACATCCTTGGGAGCTTCTACACCAATTTTTACCTGGTCTCCTCGAACTTCCAAAATTGTAAGAGTTATGTCTTCACCTATTTTTATTTTTTCATTAATTTTTCGAGATAATATTAGCATCCGTTAGTCTACCCGTTTTCTCCACTTTCAAAAATATTATGCTTTGTTTTCCATTTTGTATCAAGTAAAACAATTTGACAAGCTTTGTTGTTTTTTCTGTTTATTACAACAGGTCCCTGTAAATTTGCAGTCACAACAGCAGGTTTAACCTTGGCTATTGTAATTATTGCAAGCACATAAACATCTTCAGGATTATCAATTTCTAGCAGAGCAACGGTATCATCATCTACATCAATCTCATAGGTATTGAAAAATAAAAATGGATCAACTAAAAAAAATGATAAAGCATCATCTTCATCCGATTGCAAGCGCAAAATAGACTCAACCTCAGAGGGCGCCAATGTAAAATTTGTAAAACTTTCAAAACCATATAATCCATTTGGAAAATATAAGTTTGTCTTCTCTTCGTTCAAAACTTCGTCCATGTCTTTACCTTTATATTATACCTTATCTTAGATAATTAAGCAATGTGTTAGAGTATAATTCAGCTGCAGTACTTAAAGTGGCTTGCTTTGTATAATCAAGCATTTTCATGTCAGTAATAGCTTCAGCTAAATCTATGTCCCCTTCGCGAGAAATCATTTGAGTAGAATTAAGATGATTTGTTTGTGCAAGTTGAATTTTTGCCTCTGCCCTTTCATACTGAGCACCGACTTCTGCAAGTCGTGTGGTTAGGTTTCCTATTGCACTGTCAACACCACTTAAAACACGCCCACCAATTGAGCGATGGTCACCAGTTAATAATGCATCTCTAAACGCAATCACGCTATCAAATAATGAACCACCTGTTACATCGGCAGCCTCTCCAATGTTGTACGGAGGGCGTTGACTTGCATCACGAATAATGCCTAGGTCTTGTAAGGCTGTTCCTGCTTTGTCTTCTAACCATAACTGGCGCGCATCAGTTGTTTGAAGGTTTAACCCATTTGTTACAGGATCTAAGCTTGCTTTTACGGCAATGCCTGCATTATTTATTTTTGAAATAATTGAATGAACATTATCTCCTTCATTTAAAGTGATATCGGTTCCATCAACATTTATAATGCTTTGTTGTGTTACTTGAAATTGCCCTGCATCTCGCAAACCAATTAGGCTTTGTTGCTCTGCCCAAAAAATACTGTTTCCAGCCTTATTCATTTCCATGTAGTCGCCTTCATCAACTTCTACATTATTACCTTGTATTGAACCATTGTACCGTACTTCTGTAATAAGTGGAACGGATGACCCTGCAACTGGTCCTAACTGTGCATCAAATGCAGTATTTTGTGTTCGAGTCCCTGCAAATAATGCTGTTCCATCTGCGCTTACTGCATTTGCAGATGCTACGAGCTCATTTAGTAATTCATCTACTTCAGCAGCTATATTGTACATGTCATCTTTTGTAAACAAACCATTTGCACCAGTTACAGCAAGTTCGCGTATCCTGTGCATAACCTGAAGTGAGTGGTCCATATAACCTTCGCTCATGGAAAACTGGTCTACAAGTGTTTGCGCATTTTTTTCAAATTGATTTACCCGAGTATTATACGATTGATACCGAACAAGTCTACCTGCACCAAGAGGATCATCACGCAAATTGAGGATACGTTGTTGGCTACCAATACTATTTTCCATAGCATTTTTTCTGCTTTCTTGTAAGCGTAAATTATATTGAACATCATTATTTGATAGATTTGAACTAATTCTTCTCATAGTATTCTCCTATGTATATATACTCACATCACTAGTGTAGTGTTATACTCTAAACACCTAGCCTATTAATAACGGTATCTAGGATTTCATCAATTACGGTAACAAAGCGAGCTGCAGCATTATAGCCATGCTGAAATTTCATAATATCTGCAAGCTCTTCATCTATATTTACTCCCGATATCGAATCTCGTAGATTTCGCAAATCAGTCATAATCGCATTTTGACTAAACATATTAATTTCTGCTTGTTCACCTTTTAGCCCAACATTTGTAACGCTTTGTGCAAAATAATCATCAAATGTTTTAGCATCTCCAATCATAACATTTGAGTTTCTTAGTGCTGCAATTTCGAGTGCTGCAGATCCATCTCCTGCTTCAAATAACCCATTTGTGGTTGGCTTACCTGCTGCAACAGACATAACATCATTTCTTATTGCTTGGTTTATGTTTACATATGCTGCAGGATTTAAAACTGGCGAAACAGCATACTGTGTTGCTACCTCTGCGCCTCCTGCTCCAACGAGGGTTTGCACTGCATTTGCAGTATTATAGTCATATGCATTAGCAGCGCCACTTCCAGCTAATATGCCTGAATAGCCTACTAAAAACTGCCCAGAGTCTTCAACATGTCGAATAACAAAGTCGGGGTTATCAATTGAAGATGCAGTCGTAGCCTTTAGTACTAGATTATTATTTCTATCAAGTGAGGCCTTTACCTCTGCTTGTGAGTCATTTATTCTATTTACAATTGTTTCAATTGTATCGGTTGGACTGTATGGTACTTCTACATTTCCTGTAGCACCTGAAAAGGTCATTACACCTTGAAGCCCTGTTTGTTCTTGGGGATCTAAGGCATTTGTGCCTGTCATCCTAAATACATAGGTAGAATCTTCTACACCATCCCCATCACTGTCATAGTTTCCCAGAGCATTATTTACGAAAGGTTCTTCGACAAAAAAGTCTAAGCCAGTAGTATTGTTCATTCCAACTGCATTTCTATGGATATCATTCACCATATCAGTAAATTCCATTGTCATAGTATTAATGCTTTGCATTTCTTGCCTTACATCTACATCTCTGAGCTCAATTAAAGCACCAACGGATCCACCTGAAAAATATGCATCGTTTCCAGTATCTGCCCAAACAACTTTGGAATATCCATTATTTTCAAGTTGTGGAACCACATCAAATCCACGAGCCAAGCCACCTTGCACTAAAATATGTCCATCAACATGCACCATAAATTCATCAGGATCTCTGTTGTCGGTTGTAACATTTACTAATTTTGAAAGTTTTTCAACCATTAAGTCACGCCTGTCAAGGAGGTCATTGGGGTTATCTCCCATTGCTTGAGAGCGAATGATTTCTTTATTAATTTCAGCAATTTGAATGGCAAAGTCATTTACTTGGCGTACACTACCCTCAATATCACCATTTAATATTTTTCCAATACCTTCAAGGGCAGTAAAGCGTTGGTGTACAGAATCTACGAGAGATTCACCTCTACTTACTACAGCTTGTCGAGCAGCTTGTGATTCTGGGTATATAGAAAGCTCTTGCCATGATTGCCAGAATTTATCCATGTTTGTTCGAATAGAAATATCTACTGGCTCATTATAAATATTTTCAAGCATTACATAGTATTCTTCTCGTGTAGTCCAGTAAGACTCTTGATTTGACTGGGCCACTATTCTGCCTTCTAAGAGTTCATCCCGTACACGCTCAATACTCATTACATCTATACCTTGACCTATTTGTCCAGGGCGTTCGGCACGTGAAAGATCTGGCCTATATAAAGGGTCAAATGCGCGCAAGTTTACTCGCTGCCTAGAATATCCTTCTGTATCTGCATTACTAATATTATGTCCTGCTGTTTGTA
>CAYJFX010000124.1:0-4482 GCA_964369735.1 uncultured Treponemataceae bacterium | reverse complement strand
CCCGCAACCCCTTGATATCCGCTACACAAAATAACTGCAGTATACCCGTACAAAAAAGGGAATGAAATTTTGGGACCAATTGTTGCATATGTGGTCATATAATCAAAGAGTAAAGAATCGAGGGGGTATGAAAACTGAGCCCTGAAATTGATAGGCAGAGTGAGCTCAAATCTTTGAAAATTTGTGCTATTTTCTACAGAAGCATTTTTGTGGGCAGTAAACTGCTGTGAGTAGCGTAAGCCTAGTCCAAATTCTGCTGCCAAAAATGGTGTAATCTCCAGGAGAATTATTCCCTGTCCTTGAACATTAAATATAGCTTCCTTATAGCTATTTATTCCAAAATCTCCATTTTGCAATGCCACAGCTTTTTGAACCGTAGCGAAAGAAGACCTTAACACAGGCGTTCCTGCACCTAATTGCCCTGAAAAAGATACATCAACTGAGTATATATTAACAGCAAATAAAATAATGCCTAAAAAAATAAAAGCAGGTTTTTTCACAAAAGTCGTCCTAAATAAATCATATTTCAAGATTAATTGTACTATCTAATAAATAATTTGTCTAGTGTTATGTATAACTTTTTTGATGATTATTGCTACAAGAAGCACTTGTATAAATATTCAATAATCTTTAGTTTTTTAAATAAAAATGCTTGATTATTAATCTTACTTTTTGTATACTTAAGAAATTAATTTTTATTAAATGTAAAAGAAGGATGTATTTATGAAAAAGATTATTGTTGTACTGGTCTTAATGCTTTCAGTTGGTATTGTATTTGCAGGTGGAGCAAGTGATGATGGAAAATTAAAAATTGGTGTTCTTCAGCTTATCGAACACGTAGCGCTTGACTCAGCGTATGAAGGCTTTGTGGATGGCTTAGCTGAAGCAGGTTATGTAGATGGTGAAAACATTTCAATTGATTATCAAAATGCACAAGGGGAACAAGCAAACTGTGTTACCATTGCACAAAAGTTTGTCAATGATGATGTTGACCTTATTTTGGCAATTGCAACTCCTGCCGCTCAAGCAGCTGCAAACTTAACAGATTCAATTCCTATTTTAGTAACTGCTGTAACAGATCCTGAGTCTGCTATGCTTGTAGAATCAAATGAAATGCCAGGTAGAAACGTATCTGGAACTTCTGACTTAACACCAGTTGCCGCTCAAATGGATTTATTGGTAGACCTTGTACCTAGTGCAGAAACTGTTGGGTTATTATACACTTCTAGTGAACAAAATTCGATTTTCCAAATTGATCTTGCAAAAAAAGCATTAGATTCTCTAGGTTTAGACTACATTGAAGCTACAGTATCAAGCTCAAATGAAATTCAACAAGTTACACAAAGCTTAGTTGGAAAAGTTGATGCAATTTATAGCCCAACCGATAACCTTATTGCAGCCGGTATGGCAACAGTTGGTATGGTTGCAATGGAAGCTGGAATCCCAGTAATTTGCGGAGAAGAAGGTATGGTTATGACTGGTGGTCTTGCAACATATGGAATTAACTATTATAATCTTGGAATGCAAACAGGTGCACAAGCAGTTAGAATCCTAAAAGATGGAGCTAATCCTGCTGAAATGCCTATTGAGTACCTTTCATCTGGTGAACTTGTAATTAATGAAGATTTTGCGAACGCAATTGGGTTTGCTATCCCTTCTGACCTCTAATAGTTTCTGAGAATGTATTTATGGTGCTTATAGGCTTGCCCTATAAGCATTATGTTTTTTATAAGGATTTTGTATGGGATTTTTACTGGCAGTTGAAGGAGCGGCCTCACAGGGTGTGCTTTGGGGTATAATGACCCTTGGTGTTTTTATTACATTTCGTCTTTTAGACTTTCCAGACCTAACTGTTGATGGAAGTTTTGCGCTTGGTGGAGCCGTATCTGCTGTAATGATTGCATCTGGAATAAACCCTCTATTATCACTGTTAGTTGCATTTATTGCAGGTGGACTTGCAGGGATTGTTACAGGGCTTTTAAACACAAAACTTAAAATACCAGGAATTCTGGCAGGTATTTTGAGCATGATTGGTTTATATTCAATTAATATACGTGTTATGGGAAAAGCAAACATTCCGCTCTTAGGTATAGAAACTCTCATGACACAGCTCTCTGATCTTTTTGGTTTTGACAGAACTCTTTCTTCGTTAATAATAGGTGTTATTATTTCAATTATTACAATTTGCCTTTTATATTGGTTTTTTGGTACTGAAATTGGATGTTCAATTCGTGCAACTGGTAGTAACCCTAACATGGTTCGTGCGCAGGGAATAGATACTGACAGTATGAAACTTATTGGGCTTTCGCTGTCAAATGCTCTTGTAGCACTTTCCGGCGGTTTAGTTGCACAAAGCCAAGGGTATGCTGATGTTGGAATGGGCACAGGAACTATTGTTGTTGGTCTTGCTTCTATAATTATTGGGGAAGTTCTTTTTGGAAAACGTTTTTCTTTTGGGAGAATGCTTGCAAACTTAGTGTTAGGTTCTATTGTTTACAGAATAATAATAGCAATTGTATTACAGCTAGGATTAAAATCTACAGACTTAAAACTATTAACAGCTATCATTGTAGCACTAGCACTTTCAGTACCTGTTATTCAAGCTGCAATGCCTAGAAAAAAACCTTTAGCGTCAATAAATGAAAATGGGGGTACAAATGCTTAAGCTAACTAATATAACAAAAACATTTAACCCTGGAACTATAACAGAAAAGCATGCAATAAAAGGTATAGATTTACACTTAGTACCAGGCGACTTTGTAACAATTATTGGCGGAAATGGGGCTGGTAAATCTACACTTCTTAACTTAATTTCTGGAGTATACACAGTAGATTCTGGCGAAGTAATACTTGATGGCATTAATCTTACAAATAAAAAAGAGTTTAAGAGGGCAGAGTACTTAGGGCGAGTGTTTCAAGATCCAATGAAAGGTACTGCTGCAAATATGCAAATACAGGAAAATCTTGCCCTTGCGTATCGAAGAGGTAAAAAGCGTGGTTTTTCATGGGGAATAAGTCATGATGAAAAGGATATGTATAAAGAGCGCTTATCACACCTAGATTTAGGCCTTGAAACACGCATGAGCTCAAAAGTAGGGCTTTTATCAGGTGGTCAAAGACAAGCTCTCACATTATTAATGGCAACATTGAAACACCCCAAACTTTTGCTACTTGATGAGCACACTGCAGCCCTAGATCCCAAAACAGCAAAAAAAGTTTTAGATTTAACTGACGAGATTATTAAACAAGAAAAGCTCACAGCCTTTATGGTCACTCACAATATGAGGCACGCTATTCAGTATGGAAACCGTCTTATTATGATGCACGAAGGTAAAATTATTTATGACGTTAAGGGCGACGAAAAGAAAAGACTAGAAGTTGCAGATCTCCTTAAAAAGTTCGAAAGCGCAGGAGATGATGGCGCTGTAAACGATAGGATGATTCTTAACTAATTAGTAATTGACAATGTATAATTGTTAGGGTGTAGATGGTGGGTAATAAGAAACCGTAGATTTCGCAGATTAATGTGGTTACTATTGGATTGCGTAGAGTGATGCTGTGATAATAGTGAAATTTAGTTGAATCAAGAACATAAAATATATTGGATTTCTGTGGAATACGTAGTAAGGTTTATCATTTAAAAATAAAAATTTGTGTAATCCGCGGATATATATATTAATAAAAAAAGCAGTTCATAACAGATATCGAACTGCTTTTTTTACTTGTAAGTCATATCTTAATTGCTCAATTCGTGTAACTTCCAGTAGATTTCTGTTTCATAAATTGCTGCATTCATGCTGGCAAGATCTAATGCTGTTTTCCCATACATATCTTTAAGGGTTACATTTGCTCCATTATTAATAAAAACTTCAATGATTTCTGGATTAGTTGTATTTAGACAGGCTGCCATTAAGGCTGTTAGCCCATCTGCATCTTGGTAGTCTAGAAGAGCTCCATTTTCAAGTAAGGTTTGAACAATTTTCGGATCTTTCGCAAAAGCACCTGCATAGAGAAGGGGAGTGCCACCATCTTTATCTTGAGCAGTAACATTTGCTCCATTTCTAATTAAAGCCTCAACATTTTGAACTGTTCCCAGGTTGCATGCAGTTATGAGAGCTGTTCTTCCAATATAATCAGCGCCATTTACATCTACACCTAATGCAATTAATAATTCAACTGCGTTAGGAGAATTATAAGCGCTTGCCCACATTAACGTTGTCCATCCTCCCATATCTTGATCATCAACTTCTGCCCCATATGCTACCAATACACTAATAGCCTCAACAGAATTAAATGCACTTGCCCATAGAATTGCTGTGGTGTCGGTTGAATTGCGTGCATGAATATCACTACCATTTTCAAGCAATAAATCAATTGCGTCGGAACTACTTAAAATACTTGCAAGCATAAGCGGCGTCATTTCATTCTCATTTTTTGCATTAACATCACTTCCGTTCATTATTTCATTTTCAATATCGGTAA
>CAYJFX010000123.1:0-4581 GCA_964369735.1 uncultured Treponemataceae bacterium | reverse complement strand
CCTATCTTAGCAAGCTTATCAACTGTTCTAAGAACATCTTCTGACTTTTCACTTATTGAAAGCTTTGCTAAAAATGCATTAAAGAGGCCTCTATGATTTATGCGTATGGTAATGTTATCAACACCTATTGCGTTAAGAGATTCTTTCATCATTGATAGAATTTCAAAGTCGCTTTGTGCAGAATCTGAACCAACAATGTCAAAGTCACACTGCACAAACTCACGATAGCGTCCAGCTTGTGGTTTTTCACCACGCCATACCTTTGCAATATGGTAACGCTTAAAGGGAAAATACAGTTTTTCTTTGTGCTCAGCAATAAAACGTGCAAAGGGAACCGTTAGATCAAATCGAAGGGCCACATCACGCCCTCCATTGTCTTCAAAACGGAACACTTGCTTTTCTGTTTCTCCGTCACTTTTTCGTAAAAGTATTTCAGAATATTCTAAAACAGGTGTATCAATGGGAACAAATCCTCTATTTCGAAATACACTGGTAAGTATTTCAATTAATAATGCGCGCTTTAATTCTGCATTTGGTAAAAAATCGCGAAAACCTTTTAGTACTCTGGGTTGAATTAGTTTATCCATAGTGCTATAATATCAAATAAAGGAGATTATTGCAATTGCTTTTAACTATTGATATTGGTAACACACACATCGTTGTGGCCCTTTTTAAAGAAGACGAAATAGTACAAGAATGGAGAATACATTCCGACACAAGACGCACATCAGATGAATACAGTGCAATTCTACTCTCTTTTTTGAGAGAAGCTGACATTTCTCAAAGCTCGATTGATTCAGCTATTGTGAGCTCTGTTGTGCCTCTTTTACTTGGACCATTTATTAGCTTAGCAGAAAAAATAACGGGAAAAAAACCGTATATTGTGAACTCGAGCATTTTCGATAAACTTCCTATTATTATTCCTGAAAGCGCAAAATATGAAATAGGATCTGATATTATTTGCAATGTTGTTGAAGCATGGTCGAGTGTTCAGTCTCCCGTAATTGTATTAGACTTTGGAACAGCGCTTACATTTACCGCTGTTTGTGCCACTGGTGAAATTCGAGGTGTTGCCATTGCGCCAGGTCTTGGAACAGCAGTTAATTCATTATTTACAAACACTGCCCAATTGCCTTCAGTACCATTAGAAGCCCCTCAAGATTCTCTTGGTACAAATACAATACATTCTATACAGTCGGGTATTATTTTAGGATACAAGGGTCTTGTTGAATCATTAGTAGCACGCATGTCTGTAGATTTAAGCAATACGGCTGGCTGTGACATTAATAGTATTAAAGTTGTAGCAACTGGTGGGCTGAACTCGGTATTAAAACCGATAACTGACATTTTTCAAAATGTAGACAAACAGCTCACTTTAAAAGGATTAAAGAGAATTGCAGGAATCCTTTCAGCCAAATAATATATTTAGATTATATAGCTATTTTTTCCTTTTTAGAGGTTTCCGCTAATTGAAAATCCCAAAAAGCCGGATTTTTTTGTAACATCATAGCCACCATATCCTGAAAACTGCATAGATACGAGCCCCAAAACAGCAAGAGTTACATCTACTTCTGCCCCAGCACTAAAACCATGAACATCTGTTTTATAGTAATCGCAAAAAGCTGAAAGGCCCAAATCTTTAATAACTAGAACTTCGAAAAGTGTTCCTACTGTGTCAATTTCAAATGTTAGATTATTATTGGTAACTATAAAGTAATTATAGCTGCCGCTCGTTGTTGCTCCCCTTAAGCCATCATTTTGATACAGTGAAATAGTATTTGAAAAATCAAATGGAAAGCGCGACACTGTTTTTTGGTTTATTGATAAAAAATCAAAAATAGGAATCTTAAAATCATTTTTTACACCAAAGCCTGTTACCATCGTGTCTTCAATAAAAGCATATGGACTTACAGAAAAATTACTAAGATAAAAGTTTGCGCCTAGCCGTCCAAATGAAGAATGTGTATTTGTACTGAGCCCTCCTATATTTGGAAAGAATCCTTCCCATGCAATATAAGGGTCAATACCTTTATTGCCATCATTTGTGAGCTTAGCATTGATTTTTCCATAATAGTATATACCTTCAAAGCCATTAGTAAAGCCTTCATCAAATAACGTATCCCACTTAAAGCTTACCCTATTTTGAAATAACACTGCATCAAATAATGAAATATTTAAGCGACCATCAACGCCAAGGCCTCTCCATGGGTCCCAATACTCTCTAAGCTCTCCAAACATACTCCCAACTTCAGCTCTTTGAGAAAGATAAAAATAGTCGCTGTTATCGAGGTAGTAATCATCATCATTACCGCTGTACATCTGATACCCACCTGAAACATATCCTGCAAATTCTTTTTGATAAATCATATTAGTTTTTTTATATGATAAAAGTGTTTTTTCATGCTTTGATAAAAGCTGCTCTCGAGTATCCTCAAGGCTCGCAATTCTTTCATTGGACCATGTCGTAGTTTTATCAAATCCAGCTTTTTTTATTTCATCTATAGCAAGGGCCGCAGAGCCTTCTCCTCGGTCTGCTATTTCATGGGACTTATCAAATGCCATATAAGAAATATCTTCTACATTACAGCGAATGAGAATATTGTCAATGGTTTTTAACTCTATTATACCCTTTCTTGTTTTTCCTAGATCTAAGGCTCTGTTTATTACTGAAAGAATATCGCGGTACTCACTTACAGAGTCAGAAAAACTTGTTGAAGTGATAATTCTATTTGTATAATCTGCGGCAGCTTGTACAGGCACTAAATTCGTAGCTCCACCATCAAGCAAAATCATATCATTATATCGCACCGGAGGAAAGCTCACGGGCATTGCAATGGTGGCTGAAAGAACTTTATAAAAGTCACCTTCCATAAAGGCAACCGTTCTCCTTGACACTAAATCTTCTGCAAGAACTATAATTGGTATTTGTAAATCTTTAATGTCCGTTTCGCCCAAAATATTGTAAATAGCCGACATCATATTGTAATCATCAATTATTCCACCATCGAGAGGAAAGCGCGCAGTAAAAAGAAAGTCCATTGAATAATCTGAAACTACCTTCTCAATTTGGTCTGGAGAAAGACCTGCCGCGTACAAAAGTGCAACTAAAGAGCCCATTGAGTTTGCAACAAGAAAGTCAGGATATATACCTTCTTCTTCGAGCTTTTTTAACACACCAATATGTGCAAAAGCACGTGCTGCCCCACCCGATAAAACTAAACCAACAGGCAGCTCACTTTGATTTTCATCTATGGGAACATACTGAAGGCCTGAAGTCTCTGCATTTTCATTCTTTTGAAGGCCAATGCGTGTAAGAAAGTCTTCTTCACCGAGTTTTATTACTTGATCTACTAAAAAAACATCATCATTAAAAACGGGCTCTTTTACTTGTGAAAAAATTGAAGTCAAAGAAAAAAGAATTAGAGCAAACGCAATTGATATACATTTTGTAAAAACAACACCGCTCTTATTTTTTAATAAATTTTGTTGTGACACTTAGTTAACCCCCAGTTATGATAACTCTTACATAGTGATAAGAGAGTACACAATGCACCTAAGTTTACACTAAGATGAAGTAAGTTACAAGGGTTAAAAAAAAGGATTCCTCTTGCTATCCTTATCAGTTTTGGCATATCAGAGAAATGAGAATAATTGACGTATTTTCTTCCTTTTTTTCTTATAGTGACTTAGCTTTATATGTATGCACTTGACAAAAAATATGTGAGCACATATTATATTAAATAAATATTAAAAATTATGGAAGTGAGGTGAAAATCCTCCGCAGACTCGCTGCTGTAATACGTTACAGTTTTCTAAAGTCTGTAGATGTTAATTATAACATACATCTACAAACGACAATCACTGTTTTATTAAAGCGTTGCTTTAAAAGAAGATGGGAAGATTGGGAAATTGGTTGTACATTTACTAAAATGTGCTGAAGCGTTGAGCCAGAATACTTGTTTTTAATAGCTACTTTTCAAAACCTCTGAGATTAGGTTTTAAGGAGAAACTAGGATGAAAGAATTCAAAAAAGGTTTTTTGAATGGTGTAAAACTACTTGTTTTACTTGGATTGGTAATTGGACTGGCTGGGTGCGAAGACCCAAATGTACAAGAACCAGCAACGATTGTTGGTACTTGGACTAGTACTTATGGTGAGAAGTTTGAAATCACAAAAACCGTAGTAACATATACTGGAACGGAGTACGAAGGTAAAACTTACAGATTATCTGGAACTATTGTATCCCCTTTAGAAAACTTGTATAATTCAGCACATGGATATATAATCTTAAAAGTTACAAGTGAAGTTGATTCTTATGAATACAGCGATAGAACGGGCAATTATGTAGCCATACATTGGAAGGACTTAACAACTAGTACAATTAAACTAGCAAACGCAAGCAATTATGGGTTTCCTGTTGAAAATCCAGGCAAAACATATGCTACTACACTAGAAGAAGCCCAAACTGAGTTTACAACAGACAATGGTTACTACGCTATTTACGGTGATTACACTAAATAACCTATCATCGTGAAAAAAGCATTACTACTTGCTATTTTTTGCGTAAGTCTTACATTTGCA
>CAYJFX010000122.1:0-4748 GCA_964369735.1 uncultured Treponemataceae bacterium | reverse complement strand
GGTATTGATGTAAACATACAGGACGAACTTGGCGGAACGGCACTTCTATACGCAGCAGGTTACGGACACCTGGAATGTGCTAAACTACTTATTGCTGCAGGGGCTGAAGTTGACCCAGTTCATCCAAAGGGTGGAGGGACACCTTTGCAGGCAGCAGCATGGGAAGGCCACCCTGAAGAAGTACAATTGCTTTTGGACAATGGTGCAAAGGTGAATGCCATTGATAAAGAAGGTAGAACGGCTTTACATTCTGCAGTATCAAAAGGCAATATCTATGTAGTAAGGATTTTACTGGGTAGTGGCGCTAATATAAACATAAAAAATAATAAAGGTGAAACAGCTCTTGATTGGGCACAAAGTGCGGGATATACTGAAATTATTGAATTGTTAAAAGGAGCTATCGTACAAAACTGACACTGCCCCAATTTCTTGAACAATTAGCAAGAATTGCGTTATTTCGAAATTTTAGCAGAGAAGTCTCATTTGTAAAAGAGACCTCTCGACTGCAATCAAGGTGACGGGAGCTTTAATGTCTGTTCATGCGATAGTCCTACCAACCTTGTCATTCTACTTCAATTACATATCGTTGGCCCTCCATAAGCTTAGTTTGAAAATCACTTTCTTGTAGAGGCTTTTCAAAAAAATATCCTTGAACTGTGTCGCAGCCTAAATCTTTAAGCCACAATGCTTGCTCAGCGTTTTCTACACCTTCCGCAACTACTTGCATGTGAAGGTTTTGAATCATAGTAATTATGTTTTGCAACACGGTAGAACCATTTTCACTGTCTTCAATATGGTCAACAAAAATTTTGTCGAGTTTAATGGTGTCAAGATTTATAATTGCGAGACGTCCCAAATTTGAAACTCCTGTTCCAAAGTCATCAAGCGAAACAAAAAATCCTGCTTTTTTTAGCTGTTTTGTGCGTTTTGTTATAACCTCATCAGAATAGGTAATAGCACTTTCTGTTAATTCTAGCTCAATTTCTTTAGGTTTAACATTATGACGCTTCGCAATACAAACAAGACTATCTACAAGGCTATCCTTTTCGAATGATAAAGCTGAAACATTTACAGAGATCGTGGGGACATCAATGTTTTCACGGTTATTTTGAATAAACTCACAAACGGCTTCAAATACATACAAGTCAAGTTTTGCGATAAATCCATTAGATTCAAAAAGTGGAATAAAATCACCTGGAAAAATAGTTGTTCCATCATTAGGTTCCCAACGGACAAGGGCTTCTGCCCCCTTTATTGATAATGAGTCTAAAGAAACCTTTGGTTGGTACACAATTTTAAACTCTTTTTGAGAAATAGCTTGATCCATTTTGTTTACTACCTTGTATTGTAGGTCATAGCCTTTTTTCATGTTTTTACTAAAGGTATTGTACACTATTCCATGCGTATTCCTTGCTTGCATTCGAGATAAAAATGAGTAGTTCATAATAAGCGCTATGGGTTGTGTTGTGTCGGTTATAAGATATATCCCAATAGACATACTTACATTATAGTTTCTTCCCAACACAGATTTAATGGCGGGAACAACGTGTCGGCCTATAACACTTTGAATTTTTCCTCCTGCATTGGTTCGCCTAAAAATATAGAATACGTCATTCGATTCTCTACAAATTAATGCTTCAGTGTCTTGTAAAATATTTGTTAAAGCTTCTGCAATTCCCTTAATTATTAGATTGGTGTCTTCAAGACCATAGGCAGCATTAATCATGGAAAAGGAGTCTATTTCAAAAGAAATCATTTCATATTCATCATCTTTTGCTTTTTTTAATATTTCACTTGCAAGATAACTAAATCGACTGCTTGATAACAGCCCTGTAACACTGTCATGGTATAAGGATTTTAGCACAGCCTTTCTTTTATCTTTTTGTAGATATATGATGCTTCCAAAGAAAAAAGCTAACAGCAAAATAAGGCCAAATACTAAGAGTATTCTATAATCCATAAAAAAATCTGATAAACTATATGACGGTAAAAAGTTAGCATATTGATTTAGAACAATGTTTTCTAAACTCTCATTTTCTAAGTGTGCAAAAAGTACATTAAATATAGGTACATAGTCACTTTGTAGGTCATTTGAAATAAAGAACCTAAATGGTATCGCAAGCCCAGTAGGGGATATCGAATGTTCAAAAGTTGTTAAATCTCTTTCAACATATTCGGCCCCCGCATCACTAAACAACACATTGTCAAGGAATCCCATTTTAAAGGACTCTACCAGTTCATAAAAATTATTAAAAAAACGAATTTCTGCCTTTGGGTATGTCCTATAAATTTCATTGTCTTCAATATAATTCATCATTCCCAAAACACTTGTGCTATTTTGGTTAAAATAGGAATCAGAATGTGATAAAAGATACATTGGAGATTCATAAAATGAATTTGTAGGCTCATAGAATTGTAAATCATATTCCTTTGTTCCTAAGTGTGATAAAAGTATATCAAAGTTTTCATGGGTGCCTCGAGAACCAATACTATAGGCAGCATATTCAACCGTAAATCCATATTCAAGTGCAAGACTATTAAGAACATCAATATAAATGCCATCAGGTTCTCCTTGGTCATTAACAAACTGATACGGTTCATGGTGTTCGACAAAGCCAACCGAAAAAGTATTTCCTTGTAATAGATTTGCTTCTTCTTTTGTAAGATACCGTTTTGTTATTAGGCTTTCTTCCCCAAGATATTTAGAGCGAATATCATAATAAAGGCTTCCATCAAATGAAAGGGATTTTAGGTATGCTTCATCAAGTTGTTTTGCAAGTTCTATATTACCCTTCTTTGTTACCATAAATACATGTTTCATGCCGAATGAAAGTACAACATTAAAATCTTTTGAAATGCTTTCTTCACTTATTGCGTTTTCACTTAAAAGTAAATAAAAATCGGCATCTTGCAAGTGAACGCTACCAGGCTCTGCATATAAAAATTCAACAGACATACCTCTTGCAGCTAAGCATTGTATAAGCATTTCATTTGCAATATTTCCACGATAGGTAGCAACCATTTTTCCGTTAATTGCCTCTACATCATTGTAATATACTTCACTTTCATTTTTTGCTGCTAAAATAAGACTTGTTTCCGCTAGCGGGTTAGAAAAATAGGTAACTTCTTGTTCTCGCTCTCTAAGCTTAATTACAGGACCATAGACATCAATATCCCCATTATTGAGTGCATCTATAGGCATCAAAGAATCTACCTCAATGTATTCAAAATGGAAATTGCTCGTATCTTCCATCTTTTGAAAAAAGTCAACACCATAGCCCTTTTGAGCTATGGAACTCAGGTCTTTTACAAAACCAAATCCCGGAAAATATCCCACCTTTATTACCGTTTTTTGGTTTTCAGCCGGTAGGTTTGCACTTAGTAAACAAAGCAAACACACTATAACAATGTGCCTTGCTTTGAATGGATCTTTTACAAACATAGAATCCTCCAAAAACTAAAATGGTATATGCTTTTAGCCTGCCTCTTCCTTGCATATTGGTGTCTGATGGTGTAAAAGTAAAGCAATCATACAGTTCGACTTGCATTTAGCGTATATACAATATCACAAAATCATACACTTGTCAAATTTATATTACTTTTAAAATATGTATTATTTGCACAGTATATACATTCCTTTAACGAAGGCGAACGTGATTCAAAAGAGGGAAACCTAAAAAAATTTAATACGGCTATAAAAAATACAGAAGACAAAATTAAGAAACTCAAAAACGACAAAAAAAGTAAGTTTTTACTAACTTTTTACTTGGCAAATATTCTTTTTGCCTTTATGTTATATATAACTGACATTTCTAAAAAGGAATTATATGCAAATAGAAGCTGACTTTATAAATTACTGAGCCCCTGTTTTAATTGGTAATAAGCCTGCAAGTATGTTTTCTGTAAAAACAAAAAATTATCCTCACTTAAAAAATGAAATAAGCAGCATAAACAATACATTGAATCAAAACGGGCTAATGGTAATTCAAATTATGCGATGTGAAGCATATTCTCTACTATTTGTATATCGGCCACTAGAGTTGGAAATGGTGTTACTTACGAGTAGCGTTTCTGAGTTTTTAGAATCTTGTGGATATAATATGTCAGGAAGTCTTGAAGATATATTAAAAGAGCTTTTTTCAAAATTATCATGTAATAAGGATTTTCCCCATGAGGTAGGAGTTTTTTTAGGCTATCCCTTAGAATATATTTTGGGCTTTGTTAAGTATCAAGGAAAGAATTTTAAAATGTTTGGTTACTGGGAAGATAGAGTAACTTCTGCAGGCGGAACTCTTGTAAGAGAAAGCTTAATTGTAAACTTAACTCCTGAAGGTGATGACATCACAGCTTGTAATACATTCGGAAAGGATGTGGCAAGCGCTTAAAGTAGGCCATATTTGCCAAGTTTATAATATTTTCTTGGTAGAAGTTTTTTTTAGATAAAAAACTTTGTCTCTAAGCAGGGTGGCTCTCGTCAAGCTCCTCTGCTTTTATTGTGTAGAGGCATAGTTTAAAAGGGGTTTGTAATGGAAAATAAGAGCCATTACTAAAAAGGTTAAACTGTTTTGCCAGAAACTTAGGATTTTTTTACCTTACTCACAATTAACTAAAGGACGCTAAAATTTCATATAGTTTTTTTTGATTTTCCTTGTTATAAGCAGCTTTATTAGCTTTAACTTCTTTTAAGTTTTCATCATATAAAAAACCATCATAATCATTAATCGAAAGCTCTACATACGTTTTTGCCA
>CAYJFX010000121.1:0-4793 GCA_964369735.1 uncultured Treponemataceae bacterium | reverse complement strand
CGTCGCTTGGAAGTCCTACAGCCATTCCGTGTGCTTTTAAATGTACGTTTGGGTTTTCTGCAGTAATTCTATCTAAGTTAGGTGTTTTAGCTCCTAGTACAGCGTCTCCTTCGTTGTATTTTCCGTATCCAACGCCATCCATAATACAAAGTACTACTGGACCTTGTCTTTTTGTCATTGTACCGTGTTTTTTTAATGCTTCTACCATAAATATATTCCTTTATATAATAAATTTTTTTACAATCCTCGTGTAAACATTATAAAGAATTTGGCGTATATATTCAAGGTATATCCGCAGATTCCGCAGATTACGCAGATTATTATTTTTGAAATTTTCGGGAATTTTGTGTGTGCTTTTTAAACTATTACACCTGAATGAAATGTATATTTTTTTGTGTTTTAAGATTTTTACTGTATGCAATAATACTACATAGTTGAATAATAGAAATCCCATAAATCTGCGTCATCTGCGGATAAAAATTTCATAGAATAATCGGACTTGACTATGATTAAAAGTTCGGGTATTATTAAAATATGTTTCAAGTAAAAGATGCAGACTTTTTTGAAGTCGAAGATGAAGATTTTGATACAGTTTTAGCCGATGACATTAGTTTTTCAGGTACTATTCGCTTTGCAAAGCCTTTTATGATTAAGGGAAGCGTAAGCGGTACGATAGATGCGACTAGTGACCTTGTAATTGACGAAGGTGCTCATGTTGCTGCAAATATTTCAGCAAAACGTGTATTGGTACGTGGAAGGGTTATTGGTAATATTGACTCAAAAGGCTTAGTGTTTGTTGCAGCAACAGGCGCTGTTGAAGGTGATATTGTTTCAACAAAGGTTGTGCTTGAACCAGGGAGTTTATTTACTGGTCGTTGTACAATGATTAAAGATACTGATAAAAAATAAAAGGAATAAACCTATGTTATTAACCTTACATAAATGCAAAAAAGCAACTATTTTTATATTATTACTTGTTTTAGGAACTTTTTATAGTTTTTCTCAAACTCCACGACCAGATGCGCTTGTATTATATAATACTGGGCGTTATGCTGAAGCAATTGCTGCATGCGAGCAAGAAATTGCAGAGAATCCAGGCAATGTTGAGTCTTATGTTGTAATGTGTTGGAGTTTAGTAAAAAATGGACAAAACTCAGAGGCAGAAAACTGGGCAACTCGCGCTCGTGAACTGTCTCCGTATGACCATCGTGTTGTAGAAATTCTTGGAGAATCAAAGTATTTTTTAGGAAAAAATGAAGAAGCCTTAGATCTTTTTCAAGAGTACGTGTCACTTGTAGGTGAAAACGGTGGTAGAATAGGGGATGTATATTACTTTATGGGTGAGATTTACATTCGACAAGAAAAATATAATCATGCAGATATATCTTTTTCAAAGGCTGTTAGAAACGAGCCATTGTATGATCATTGGTGGACAAGACTCGGCTATGCGAGAGAAATGGCACAAAACTATACACTCTCTTTATCCGCGTACGAACAAGCCCTTGTGTTAAACTCAACACAAGCCGATGCTCGAAGAGGATACAATCGTATTCTAGAATTACTATAAGAGACATTGGTAAAAAGCGAAACTACTCTTATACATTTTGAAACCCTCGGTTGTAAAGTTAACCAAATAGAAACTGAGTCTGTTGCTCGATCCTTTTATGATGCTGGCTTTAAGTGCACAATGGGGGGGATTACGTCGGCAAGTGAAGTTGATACACAAACACTCGTTAGTGTATTAAATACTTGTACGGTGACTGCAAAGGCAGAACAAAAAGCTCGTCGTCTTATTCGCCTATTATTAGAAAAGTATCCTATGGCCTGTGTAATTGTAACGGGCTGCTATGCAGAGCTCGAAAAAGCATTATTAGAAAACATCGATTCTAGGATTTGTGTGTTAAAAGGAACTCAAAAAGATTTGCTAGCAGAGCTTCCTAGCGAGCTAGTGTGTTTTTTTGATAGTGCACATACTACTAAAGAACTTCCCATAAACCTTACCCAATTTTGTGACCATTTTTTTAATAAACGAATAGAGAACTTTACTCAAATAAACGAAAGTCGCACCTTTACTTTATCAACTGATACTTTTATGCAACATTCTAGACCTTCTATAAAAATTCAAGATGGATGTAATAGCAGGTGCACCTATTGTAGAATTTGCCTTGCGAGGGGAAAATCAATTTCGCTGGCTCCTCAAGAAATACTAGAAAGAATTAAGTTACTTGAAAGTGCAAAGCAATGTGAAGTAACCATTACTGGGATTAATATATCACAGTATAAACACGAAGGCATGGATTTTTCTAATCTTCTTGCATTCTTATTAGACAACACGAAAAACATCTATTTTAGGATATCAAGTTTACACCCACAAATTGTTACTGAAGAGCTTTGTAAAGTTCTAGCTCATGAGAGAGTTCGTCCACATTTTCACGTTTCAATTCAATCTGCGAGTGACCACATATTGCAAAAAATGGCACGACCATATAATTCGCAAACTATAACAACTGCAATACATAGGTTGCGAAAGGCAAAAAAGAATCCTTTTATAGCATGTGATATAATTGTAGGTTTTCCTGGAGAAACAGAAGATGACTTTTTAGCAACAAAATTACTTTGTGAAACAGAAAAGCTTACTTGGATACACGCATTTCCTTTTTCGCCTCGCCCAGATACTCCTGCTTTTACAATGAAGCCAACGGTTGCACAGAACATAAAAAATGAGAGAGTGAAAACCTTAACAGACATTGCAATACAAAACAAGCTTTTATACATAGAGTCATGCATTGGAAAAACATTTAAGGGCGTTGCAGAAAAGTTTAGAAAAAATGATATTCATGTTGTAACAGAAAACTTTTTACACGTACGTATTAACCCTAAGAGTATTATAATACCACCTGAATCCATTGGGGGTAAAGAAGTCTGTGTGCAAATTGATGGAAGCGATAAAAAAGACTTACGGCAAGCAGAAGGCGAAGCTTTTGGAATATTGTTGTAAAAAGATGTAAAAATTCTTAGTTTTTTTACCTATATACTCTTGACACTTTTTTTATTTTTCGATATTATGTTAAAACATTCGCATTCAATGAATGCACAAAAATGGGCTGCTAGCTCAGCAGGTAGAGCAACGCCCTTTTAAGGCGTGGGTCACTGGTTCGAATCCAGTGCAGCTCACAAAAACTCCTTTGCACAAATTGCAAAGGAGTTTTTTTATGTAGTTTTGCTTTATTTATTTCAATAACTGTGTTATACTATTAAGTAGCAGCGTAGTTAGGGGAGAGTTATTTTGAGGCAAATTGAATGGAGCGATGAGTACGTGTTGGGGCTACCTGAAATTGATAGTCAACATAAGAAATTATTAGAGTTAATTAATACATTATGTACTGTATTGAAACAAGGTGAACAGTACTATCTAAAAAATAGAGAAAAAATTTTAAGTGAAATTATTGACTACACCATTTATCACTTTGGTGCAGAAGAAAAACTGTTTGCTTTGATTGGGTATTCAATGTCTGATTTTCATGTTTCACAGCATAATGCTTTTATTAGCGAAGTTGCAAGGCAGGTTGATAATATTGCATTGCAGGACTTTGAGCATGGGCAAAAACTCTATCAGTATTTAAGCTCATGGGTGTTAAACCATATTTTAAAATCAGATAGGGCCTTTTGTATGTATGCTAGAACACAGCTTACACCTGCAGAAATCTAAAATAGATATAAAAAAACCTTGTGATTATTCACAAGGTTTTTTTGGGCGGCGAGGGGATCGAACCCCCGACAACCTGGGTGTAAACCAGGTGCTCTCCCAGCTGAGCTAGCCGCCCGATATGTATATATAATATCAAAAAGGAAAAAACTAGTCAATAGGTTAAATATAGTTTTTTTAAAAAATATGTTACATTTTTTGTATTTCATCTAAGTTTTCTTTTGTCATTGGACTTGCAGCTTTTAAGGTTGCGCCATGGATGGTCATTATGGCAGCCCCTTCTAAAACTTCGAGTCTATCAAATGCTTGTAAAATAGAGCTTCCAACTGTAGTTATGCCATGATTTTTCATAACTGAAATATTGCAGTTTTCTAAACTCTTTGCAACAATTTCTGCCAAACCATCAGTGCCCATAAGTGCGTATGGAGAATAATCTACTTGTTTGAGTACATAAAATGCTTCTGCCGTAAGGGTAATGTCTATTTTCATATCCATTGCAGCAAATGTTGAAGCTGTTACAGGGTGGGCATGTACTATTGCCGAAATATCGTTTCTGGCCTTGTAGATAGCCCTGTGCATGCTGCTTTCAATGCTTGGCTTAAGATGAGAGGTGAGGTTTTCTCCATCAAGGCTCAATAGTCCAATTTGCTCAGCGCTTATTCTTGCCTTATCTAAGCTTGACGGGGTAATGATAATGTGATTTTCATCGATTTTCATACTCAGGTTTCCACCAGATGTTGTGGTAAGTTTTTGTGCGTAAAGGCGGCGCATAAAATAGGCTAGTTCTTCTCGCTCTTTTAAGCATGATTCATATAGGTTCATGTTGTGCTCCAAATGGGTTTAGTCTTGATCATAATAAATTGTTTGAGGTGGACTATCAAGTAGGTGAGGGTTTTTTAATAGCTTCTTTAATTCATGAAAAGCTGCTGCATAATAAAAGCCGGTGCATATTCTTTCTTCTGTGGTAATATTTAAATCTAAGTATTTAACCTTTTTTACACTTCCATCGTTTTCTAATACATTTTCTTTTCTTACTGAACTAAATGAAAAAAACATTGGAATGTTTCCAAAATTGTAAAGATGGTGA
>CAYJFX010000120.1:0-4986 GCA_964369735.1 uncultured Treponemataceae bacterium | reverse complement strand
AGGTAGCTATAGAAGCAATTAGAGGTTTGATAGCTCATTCTCACAGTTGATTTTTTTGCTAATATGTGCTAATATATACGTATGCAAGATTATACAATTTCATCAGAGAGTGCAGTTGGGCAGAGGCTTGATAAGTTAACTGATACAGATGTTATTTCGTATTTAACCTTTAAGAACAGTAAGGTTGATATATCTGTTGGAAAAATTACTATTGGACGTTCTCCTTCTAACAATATAGTTATCGATAATAAACTTGCCAGTCGTAACCATGCATTAATTCAAAAAATTCGCGATGAGTTTTTCTTAAAAGACATGGGGAGCACTAACGGTACATTTTTAAATGGGACAAAGGTTCCTGCAGATAAATATGTACGCATCCGAAAAGGGGACAAAATTACTATCGGTAACGATAATATAATTATGTCGTAACATTTTCTTTTCTTAAAGCGGATTTACTATGAGCCCCAAGCATGTTTTTTCAAAGTACAGCGTACCTCAAAAAGATGATTTTTTTTCTAAAATTTCGAGTACCATACAAGTGCTTCGGAATGAGGATACTGTTTTACGTCCTCATGATGAAACTGAGCTCTCGGGTGCCTTTTTAGACATTTCCGCATTTGATAATTCACTTCCAGTTGTTTTAGTTCCTGACTTACATGCAAGACTCGATTTTTTTAATGAAATCCTAGATTTTTCATATTGTTTTGATGATTCGAGTGCTACTGAACTAAGTATAAAAGAGGCTTTGCTTCAGGGGAAGGTTTTTGTTATCTGTGTTGGGGATGGATTACATTCTGAAAGACGAGGATACGAAAGGTGGCTACTTGCACAAGAAGACTGGCTTAAGGGTAAGATACTAAACGATTCTATGTGCCAGGAAATGGAAGAGGGCTTAGGTTTGATGAGTTCTATTATGAGCATAAAAAATGAGAGCCCTGACTATTTTCATTTTCTAAAGGGTAACCATGAAAACATTTTAAATGAACATTCTTGCGGAAATTTACCCTTTCGAAAATTTGCCTCAGAGGGGGAAATGGTAAAAGACTTTATGCTTGAGCTTTATGGGAGTGAACTTACCTATGCCTATGCAGACTTTGAAAACAACCTTCCCTTATTTGTTAGGGGCACAAATTTTCTAGTTTCTCATGCAGAGCCAAGGAGAAGTTTTTCTAAGTCTGAGCTTATCAATGCTTACTGCAATGAAGATACTATTACAGGGCTTACTTGGACGCATAACGATGAAGCTGAAGAAAACTCAGTGCATGCCATGCTTGAAGACTTACTTCCAAAAAATAAAGATGCTATATACTTTGCTGGGCATAGGACATTTTCTGGCACTCATAGAGCCTTGCGTAATGGCCGCTTTATTCAAATACATAACCCAAGTGAGCACTTTATTACAATAATAAATCCTAAAAGAAATTTTAATCCCCTAACTGATATATATAATACAAAAACAGGAAAAGTGGCAGATGACATTCTTTAAGTCGCTTTCTAGGAGTAAAAAGTGAGTTCAATACCTGAAAAAATTGGAAAATACAAAATACTCGATGTTGTTGCAAAGGGAGGCATGGGCGTTGTATACAAAGCTATGCATCCTAACCTTAAGCACCATGTAGTTATAAAAAAGCTAACAATACGCGGTAATAAGCCTATTTTGGAGCGATTTAAAAGAGAAGCGCGCGTTCTTCTTGAATTACAACATGCTAACATTGTGCGAATGTTTGATTATTTTACTGAAGGCTCTTTCCACTACATTGTTCTTGAACTAGTAGATGGACTTTCTCTTGATAAGCTTATTAGAAAAGCGCAAAAGCTTTCTTGGCAAACGGCCCTTTTAATAGTGCGTGATTCTTGTAAGGCTTTAAAGTTTGCTCACTCTAAGGGCATTATTCATCGCGACATTAAACCTGGAAACATCCTTATTTCTACAAAGGGAGAAATAAAACTTGCAGATTTTGGTATAGCTTCGGCTGAAAAAGAGGGCGAGGCAGAAGAAGATATTACCCAAGCAGGTATTACGCTTGGCACTCCTGCATATATGCCACCTGAACAATTTGAAGACAGTAAAAATGTTGATGCAAGGGCAGATATTTATGCTCTTGGGGTGATGCTATATGAAATGGTTACAGGTCAAAAGCCTTATGGCGTAAATATGGTACCAGAAACCCTAATTCAAATAAAAAAGGGGCAGTACACAGCTCCCTCAAAGATAGAGCAAAACATTCCAAAGGGTATTAGCCGTATAATTAAAAAAATGATGAATGCAAAACCGACTAAGCGTTATAAAAATGCAGATGCAGTTTTAAAAGCTGTGAATAGACAGCTTAATAAATTTGAGATAAAGCCCATTCGCGTTTCAATGGTTAAGCTGATGCTTATGCAAAACTATACGGAACCCACTTTTATTCCAAAAAACAAAGGATTACAGAAAATTATTTTTATTGCTGCGATCTCTATTGTTCTTTTAGCAGCAGGTGTCTTTGCTTGGGAGCAAGGTTATATACATAATACATTGTTAAGAAGAATCTACACTCCTATTACGGTAACGCTTGAAACATCTAAGGCCTCGGCAATTAGTACTGGTGTCCCTATGAGTGCTCAATTTTATTATAATGATAATGCCGATATCCCAAGTGTTGATGATAGCTACCGTCTTTTTACTAAAATGCAAGAAACCGATGAAAGCGAAGTATTTACAACAAAACCGGTATATGTCCGACCAGGTATGTACAGGGTAAAGGTCGTTGTTGGATCAGATGTTTTTTGGAAGTCGCTCAAAATTGATAATAATGCGCAAAATATTGTTTTTGATATTCATACAACAGATATAAGGGCTCTTAATGTAAATACTTCAGCATTTGATGTGGAAACAGGACTAAATATTTCACAACAATCCAACTTTCTGGTTTTGTATAACGGCAACTGGGTAGAGCTTACGAGTCTTCAAAATGGCGAATTAAAAACAGGGAGCATAGTACAAATACGAGTAGAAAGTGATGGCTATAAACCAGAAAGCTTTTCACTTCTTATTGAATGGTATCAAGATGAACTTAATATTGAAGCTCTTTTAGAACCTTTAAAGTAGTACGTAGTAAACTCTTGCTTGCATCTCGTAAGAGTGGCGATATGCGTTATTTTTCTCCAACAATTTTTTGCGCTTTTTTTCTTGACGGCTCAATTTTTTCGTGCTATCATTTAAGCATGTAAAAAAGTAACATCCTTAGCACTTTATTGTTCTAGATTGCTTATGTGTTACCAAGTTTTTGGTATTCGTAATGTACTGCGAATCATTTATATAGGTTTGGAGGAGTGTAGCATGGAAAAAGTAGTATCACAAGTACAAGAAAAAATTGTTGATAAGGGAGTAAATGAAAAGTCAGTAGAATACTTTATTAGTGAAGTTTTTACAGTGGCAATTGAAGCCTTTCAATTAAATGAAAAAGAATATGAAAAATTACTTACCAATGAAGTTGCAAGATTTATCGTTGCACTCCCCTTTGTTGCGGGATGTGAGAATGCGCAAGAAAAAGCGTTAGCGCACCTAAAAATTTATGCAACTGGCGTGAAATGCGATACCTATCCAATAGAATCGTGCACCTCTTGTGATACATCGACAGTATATGAAGACTTAGGAATGCTTTCATCTTTTGAAGGCGGGAATGAAAAAATTGTTCAACATGGGATGACTATTTTATCTCTCGTAATGCTTGAAGCGTATAAAGACCGAACTTTCTCTGATATTGAAAAAGGCACCTATAATCCCCTTAATGATGGTACTTGGGACTATTATGCGCTAAAGGCAAGTTTACTTGAAGAAATAAAAGAAAGCCCTTACCCAAAACTTGATGATTTAATTTTAACTAAAACAGGGTTATTAAAAAATCATTTTTAACTACAAGATTACTAGCAGCTTGTACGATATTTCAATACGAGCGTTGAAAATTCTCATTCGAGATTAGATTACTTAGCTACGTATCTGCGGTGATGGGGCTTGTAAAATTCTGCTTGAAAGATAGCTATTTTCTATTGCCATCTACTTATTTATGATATAGAATTTTTTGTATATTCATAGTAATCCTAAAGGGAGTGTTATATGTTTAAAAAATTTGCTTGTGTCTTATTATTAGCTCTTCTTTTTTCTTCTTGTAAAACTGTGCCTGATGAGTTATATTATTTTTCATTTGATACTTCGTATTTAAATGTATTACAAAGTGGTACTATAACAAATGATACCACTACTTATGATGGTATTGTTATTGACGGCAACATTCAAGACTCTAGCGCAAATTTGCTTTGGAACATTGTAAGCGACGGACATACAGTGCGAAGAACATGGAGTGGGAATGTGTATGATGGCGATAATTCCTATGCAATTGAAATAACGTGTCTTACGGAAACTGAAGATGGGTTCAAAGACCCTGAAGATACTTCTGCTATACGTTATATAACACTTATTGGTATTCAAGACATTGAAATAACAGGATTACCGAAATCATACGAATTTAAAAAATTTGATCCTCCTTCAGGTGGTGGTAGTAAACTATGGCTAAGCGATAATGATTTACCTGTTTCATACATGGATTTTACTATTGACAATAAACAGTTTACGGTAATGCTTACTACTATGAGATATATTCAACCTGTATTTGGAGAACCATCTACAACCACAATCTACGAAGATTTATTGTTAGACCCTGAACAACGTTTTCAAATAATTGATGAAAAGGGGCAAGTATATGCCCAGTTTGTTGCAAGTTACTATGAGCACATCAATTGGAAGGGTAATCAATTTAGGGAAGGCTCATACACTATCTTTGACGTTGATGAAAATTTTAATGAATCAAAACTGGTGCCTGCAATTGCCATTGTCGACATATTAAAATACTTAACATACCTTGCGGATATACGCTAGCTCTCCCCACTTGACAACTTTTCTACTTCCTTTTATTCTATAATAACCACCGCAGGTTGTATCTGTGGGGT
>CAYJFX010000119.1:0-5022 GCA_964369735.1 uncultured Treponemataceae bacterium | reverse complement strand
GATAGCTCTACTTGCTCCATCATTTAGCATTCCTGTATTGTAGGTAGCGATGAGTGTTCCTATGCTATATCCAACAAGAGCTCCAGCATTCTCAATTTTTACAGGAGTGTATACAGGGCCTAAATTATAAGAAGCAATGATAGTTCCATCATTTTTTCCAACAAGGCCTGCAATATTACTTGTTGTAATATTGCCATCTGCTCCACCTAGAGCCTCTACCCTTCCTCTATTGTAAGAGCCTTGAATTCTACCGATGTTATAGCCTACTAAACCGCCAGCTGTTCCTGGTTCGCTTATAGAGGGTGGGTTATATCCTGTGCTTCGTACAACACCAACATTATAAGAGTCTTCAATAATGCTTCCTGACCAACTGGTTCCAACAATACCACCTATATTTATGTTATCTCCAACAACGACCCCTTCGTTAATGCAAGAAACAATTTTTAGGACATCGCCGGCATCTTCTTGGGCGAAATACCCCGTTATGCCACCTATTTGGCTGATAGTACCATGAACTGAGCCTTCATTTGTACAGTTAATTATTTGATCGCTAAGGGAATGTCCTGTAATTCCACCTACATTTCCCCCTATTGATGTAACTTCACCAGTGTTTTTGCAATGTTCTATTATTGTTGAATACCTACTGTATCCTATAATTCCACCCGTTCCAAAAGGGGTGTGGTCATACTCTTTATTTGAGTTACTTTGTACAATGCCGGCATTAACGGTGTTAGAAATTCGCGAGCGCCATTTATCCGTATCACTGTAATTTCCCATTTCACCAGCAATCCCACCAACATGTAAAAAGCCTTCTACATAGGAATAGTTAAAGCAGCTATCAACAATCCCATCGCAGCTACCAAAAAAGCCGCCAACTTGGTTATTACCGATTATATGTGAAAAGACAACATTTGTATTCGTAATTTTTACATCATATTCTACATTGGAGGCAAGGGCTCCAACCCGGTCATGGGCATTAATATAGGCATTTTCGATTGTAAGGTTTTTAATCTCTGTATCAATGCCGCTTCCTTTTTTAATTCTACCAAACAAGCCTATGTTACTTGAGTCCTCATCTTCTCCATCTAAAAAATACAGTTCAAAAATTGTATGATCATTTCCATCAAAAATACCTCTAAAAAAGGCCTCTTCGGTTCTCAAGTCACCTATAGGAATCCAGTTTGTTTTTGGTAGGGTTATGTCATTCATTAACAAAATCTTTGAAGTACGAGCTCCATTTCTACCAATATTTACATCATCTCGAAAGTCCATAAGGTCTTGTGCTGAATAAATGTGAATATCATAATCATCTGGGTTTGCCCCTGTATCATTTTCTAATACGGAAGGGCAAGCCGTAAGCAAAAGGCATAATAATGGTAAAACAACTATTTTTTTCATAAACTCTCCCTTAATCTGCATAAAAAACAGCACTTTTTATAAGCTCAAAATGTGTATTTACAGGGACAGGAACAGATATAGAATCGACATCGCCTTCCCATCTATAAACCTTAACAGCATATGGATTTAGGTGATTTTTAACTTGGCGTATATCCCCTCCATCAACGGCTCCCGTACCACCTGCAACAGCAGGAATAGCTACAACGGTAACAAGCTCATCATCTACAAATTCTCCGGCACTATTAGTTTTTCTAAAGAGAGTTTCAAAACGATATTTTTTCGGAATAACATCAAAACTATAATCATTATAATCTATTAGTCCATTAATAGCCACTGCTATGGCAAAGTCAAAATATAATTCATGAAATGGAATCCCTGTAGAGGCGCTAAGGGCATGAACCCCATCGCCGCGAGGTTCTGCATCTGGCTCACTTCCTAGAGGAGGACCTGGGTCATAAAGCCTATCAATAATATCTAATCCATATCTATCTACAAGATATTGAACAAATAAATAACTTAAGCTATAGCTGTTTCTAGTATCGCTTGGAACGCTTCCTCCAAAACTGAGTAAACCTTTTGTTCCTAAGCTTCCAAAGGCGAGTCTAACGTCATTCTCTTTATCATACGTGGTAATATCTCGGGCATACTCAGATAAACCTTCTTCAAGCCACAGAGGCTCTGCACGCACCCCACTTGCCCCTCTTGCTTGTCTAAATAACATATGCTGCATTTCATGAAAAACGGTTGCAACAGAAAGGCCAACCTTATCTTCGTAGTCAAGCCCAGCTGCAGTATTGCCATACAAAAGTTCATTTATATTTACTAGTATTCCTCCATTTCCTATGGTACCGCTAATGCCAGAGGGAAAGCCAACAATCATAACTTTTACTCTAGAAGTGGGTTCTGCAAAAGTATCAATCATAGTGTGATAATCTTGCTCAAACCTATCTGTGTATTCAGCTTTATATGGATTAAAATTTGATTTAAAACTTGTTTCGACATACATGCCTTTTTTGACATCAAAAGCTTCTACCTCTATAAAAAAATCAGCATTCTTAGTTGAAGCAACACATTCTATAATGATATTTCTTATA
Organism: uncultured Treponemataceae bacterium; assembly: GCA_964369735.1. GTDB lineage: Bacteria > Spirochaetota > Spirochaetia > Treponematales > Treponemataceae > CAYJFX01. Next base: position 2,530 of record CAYJFX010000119.1, on the reverse strand, counting down.
TCTTGGTCACCGTTTCCGCTGGTTGTAATATTTTGTCTTTCGCCTACTACTGCGCGGTTGCTAGCCAAGTTATAATTAATACTTGCTTGCTTATAATCAACAGAGCTCTCTTCAAAAAGAGAAGAAGGAGAATATGAATGGGTAAGTAAGCTACTGCTATAAGAATAATCCAAAAAGGCATCGTCTGTATTTGATGCCTCTGCAAGTGAAACTTGAGCATTTACAGGAGGGGTGCCTGTTGTTAGTACCTGTATTCCAAAGTTAGAAAAAGATCTTGAAAGATTTGGAGTAACAGTATCATTAGGAGCCACATACGCATGCACAGAATACAATGTTTTTCCTTCTGGGCGATATTCTTTGGCGGGTAGCTTTAGGCTTCCGTCTTCATGCACCATAATAATACCGTTAATGGCATTTTTATTTGTTTCAAAGTTAATTTCGGCTCCATCTTCATCCACGGGGGGATTAAAAAATTTTGGTACCTCTGGTCTCGTAAGGCCAACATATCTGTGTTCAGGAGTTTCGAATAAGCTACACGATACCAATAATAAAAACGGTAATACAATAAAAATAATTTTTTTCATAATTTATACTCTTCATTTTTGGAATAAAAATAAATCAAAGTGATTTATTACGCCATTTTAACAAGTTTAAAGGCTTTTGAAACGAGTGTCAAGGTTTTTTTCATATTATAGAAGAAATTTCTAGTAAGGTGTTATTGGTATAAAAAAGAGTCCTTGTTGAAACTTGTTTTTTATACTATACTATAGATATAGCTATGTAGGTGGTATTATGCAAGGAAAATACTTATTCACTTCAGAATCAGTTGGAGAGGGGCACCCCGATAAATTATGCGATCAAATATCTGATGCGGTGCTCGATGCTTGTTTGCGAGAAGATCCTGAAAGTCATGTTGCATGCGAAACATTTGCTTCAACCGCCCTTGTCTTAGTTGGTGGTGAAATTACAACGCACGCATTTGTAGATATTCCAGAGCTTGCAAGAACAATAGCAGGAGAAATTGGTTACACAAATGCAGATTATGGGCTTGACTGTAATTCTATGGCGGTATTAAACGTAATCCACTCTCAATCGCCCGATATTAATCAAGGTGTAGTTGGTACAGGACTTGATGAGTATAAAGGACAACAAGGAGCTGGAGACCAAGGGATGATGTTTGGCTTTGCATGCTCTGAAACGCCGGAATTAATGCCTGCTCCCATTACCTTTTCACATGAAATTTTACGAAAAGCAACCACCCTTAGAAAAGATAAAACAATTCCGTGGCTTAGGCCAGATGCAAAAAGCCAAGTTACCATTGAGTATGAAGGCAACACACCGTTAAGAATTGATACCGTTGTTGTGTCCCATCAGCATAATCCAGAGGTAACTCATAGCACAATAAAAGAGTGTGTAATTGAAGAAATAATAAAACCTGTATTAAATCCGAGCGGTTTATTGGATTCTAATACAAAATTTTTTATTAACCCAACAGGACGCTTTGTTACTGGAGGCCCCTATGGCGACACTGGCCTTACAGGGCGAAAAATAATTGTAGATACCTATGGTGGCATGGGTCGGCACGGTGGTGGAGCCTTTAGTGGAAAAGATCCTTCAAAGGTAGACCGTTCAGCGGCATACATGGCACGTTACATTGCAAAAAATATCGTGGCAGCAAAGTTAGCAGAAAGATGCGAAGTGCAACTCGCCTATGCTATTGGAGTTCCCTTTCCTGTTTCAATTATGGTTGACACCTTTGGTACTGGAAAGGTTGAAGAAGTTGCGCTTTCTAAAGCTGTTAGCGAAGTTTTTGATTGTAGTCCAAGTGGTATAATAAAAACACTTGACTTAAAAAAGCCTGTCTATCAAGCGACAGCTGCGTATGGGCACTTTGGTAGAAGTGAGTTTTCTTGGGAGCGGCTTGATAAGGTAGAGGCGCTTCTAAAAGCAATACGATAAAGGGTTTTTATGCCAAAAAGATTTTCTTCTATAAAAATGTTAACTCATGATGAAATAGTAGAAGTTTTTAACCGTTTTAAAAAGCAAAACCCTGAGCCAAGGTCAGACCTTGTTTTTCACAATCCATATACATGCCTTGTATCAGTTGTGCTCTCAGCACAAACAACTGATAAAGGCGTAAATAAAGCAACAGAACACTTATATAAAGTTGCTGATACACCCGAAGCCATTGTATCTCTTGGCGAAGAAAAACTCATCGATTATATTCGAACTATTGGGCTTTATCGCAACAAGGCAAAAAATGTTATTAATCTGAGCAAAATGCTCATAGAAAATTTTAATTCTGAAGTACCACAAAAAAGAGAAGATTTAGAAAGCCTTCCTGGCGTTGGGAGAAAAACGGCAAATGTTGTGTTAAATGTTGTGTTTGGAGAGCCTACCATGCCTGTAGATACGCACCTATTGCGCATTTCACCAAAAATAGGGCTTTCTACGGGGGTTACGCCAGAACAAGTTGAAAAAGACTTGTTAGAGTGCATACCAGGCGAATTTTTAGATCATGCTCACCATT
>CAYJFX010000118.1:0-5023 GCA_964369735.1 uncultured Treponemataceae bacterium | reverse complement strand
GTCGATATCCCAAGGAGAAAGAGAAGGAAGGTTTACCACTTCTACGGTTTTTCCAGATTTTTCTATAATCTCGGCTGCAGATGAAAGCAATCCTATTGCATTTCCCCATCCTGCAAGGGTAATATCGCTTCCGCTTGTTACTGTTTTTAGCTTTGTTGGGTTTGCACATGCGGTAACTGATGTTATATCTGTTGCAAGAGACTTTGCATTTAAGCAGTTTTTAGGATAGAAAAACACTGTTGGCCTATTGGACTCAAATGCGGTGTTTAATAGGCTTGCCGCTTCGGCTGCATTTGATGGCATGAACACATCAATACCTGGAATTTGTAAAATCATTTGCTCTAGGGTACTTGCATGAAATGGTCCTAATCCTGGACGGTATGCCCCACAGCTTACCATAAAAATGGTTGGACATTGCCATGCACCATTTGTTCTCCAGTACATGTTTCCAACTTCAGAGAATAGCTGATTCATTGCTGGAGGCATAAAGTCTGCGAATTGAAAAAATCCTACCGGTTTTCCGCCAACTAAGGCTTTCCCAACACTCACGCCCGCAATGGTTGCTTCTGCCAAAGGCGCATTTTGTACTTGGTTAGGGAATGAGGTGCTTAATCCCTTTGTTACGCCAAAAACGTCCCCTTTAGGGTCTTCTATATCTTCACCAAAGAGACTTACTCGCTTGTCATTTGCAAGTCTATTTAATAAAACAGCATTTATGGCTTCATTCATGGTAAGTTCGTTTGAAGTAGTGTATTTTTCTTTTGTTTTATTATGTAAGCTTATGGTTGTTTTTTCTACTTTGTTAAAGTCTACAGGGGCTTTTGCATCGTGTGCAGCTTTGGGCTCAGTCCCTTTAAACGCTGCTTCTAAATCTTTTAAAATAATTTCTTCTGCTTCTTTTTTGATGCTTTCGAGCTGCTCTTTTGTTGCGCCCATTTCTAAAAGCTGTTTTTCAAGCTTTGGTAAAAGATCGTTATTGTTTGCAGCATGTTCAAGCTCTTCTTTGCTTCTATATACTGTATGATCATCAGCATTAGTGTGGCTTGATAAACGTTCAGTTTTTAAAACTACAATTGCAGGTACTATTCCCTCTGTTCCAACTGCACGGTTTCTAATTCTTTCTACAATTGTTGAAAAACTTTCTTGGAGTCCATCAAAGTTTGTTCCATCTAGTCGTTCAAGTGGAACACCACAAAAGGATTGTTCATCGCCTTGAGCCGTTGAAAAAAATGTTTTTCCTTTTGTCTTTGTAGAAATGGCATAGCCATTGTCTTGTACCACAAATAATACTGGTAGGCGATGCATCATTGCAAAAAGAACGGCTTCGTAAAACTCACCTTCTTGGGTCATTCCATCGCCGAGGCCGCAGTATGCAATTGGTTTTTTTTCAGAATAGTTTTCGCTTCTTTTTAATTCTTGTGCTATACCACAGGCGTGAAGGGCAGAGTTTGTGACAGGCCCTGAAAGGCTAAGCATGTTTAATTCTCTATTATGTAAAAAGGCAGACATTTGCCTTCCTGCAGAATCAGACTCCGCTTTGCAAAACATGGTGCTAAAAAAGTCAAATGGTTTTGCACCTCGAGCAATCATTAAACCTTTGTCGCGGTAGTGGCATGCAAGGTAATCTTCTTTAATAAGAGAAGGATTTAAAGCAATGGTTGCTTCATGGCCTTTAGTTGGCATGTAAAAAAAGGCTTTTCCTTGTTTTACATGGTTTTCTTCTATATCTTCTACTTGTCGAATTGTAATTATAGATTTGTACGCTTCTAAAAGTGATTCTAGCGTTTGTTTCATCGTAACTCCCCGTTTTGTAGCTGAGTGGATTATAAATATCTCGAGCTACTCTAAGATTAGACACTGATAGTATAAAAAGGTTGCATTATTTTTAACTTTTTAAACAAATTTTATGATTTTTGTCATTTTGACATATTATAATGATTTGTCGACTGTGTGTCAATGAAAGAGGCATGGTATATTTGTATTTCGTATGCTAATGTATGCTTTTTTGTGTTGGTACAAAATTTTGCGCAATCGTGCGTTTGTATCCCTTTGATTTAGCGTAAAAAAAGCCACAAGTAGAAAAAACTATTGCTCCAATAAAGTTAACAATCATATCCTTCATGGTGTCATAAAGGCCAATGTCTAGGTATCCACCGAGTCCAAGAGGCTCCCCGTGGATAAGTATTTCATCTATATCGTTAACTGATATAACGGTATTCGTTTTGCTTGCATCAAGGGCAACGGAATGAATGCTGTGTATTATAGTGTCCTTTTGCATGTCAGTTAAAAAGAAATAGTCCATTGCATATTCAAAGAATTCCCATATAACCGCAACTGTCATTGAAAAACAAAATGCGGTTAAGGCCATAAATATTGGCGAAAGCTCAAAGGTGAGTTTTTCATTGTTATTTAAAATCACAACCAGAGAAAAACCAACTGCAGCTGCTAAAAAGCCGTTAATGGTGTGGAGCATTGTATCCCATCCAGGAATTCTTACATAAAAAGCATTGATCTCCCCTAAAATTTCTGCTGCAAATATAAAACAAAAGATGGTAATTTCTAAGGCTGCAGGTAGCGCAATATTTGACTTTGCTTGAATCCAACTAGGAAAATAAAAAAGAACTAGTGTTAATACACAAAAAAAGACGCTTTCATAGTTGCCCATAAAAAATTGGCGAACCATCGCAAATAGAACAATTGCACGCAGTATATAAAATACTATAAAAGAACTTTTGTGCTCACGAATTTCTTTTCGCATTAAGCTTCGTAATTCTTTAGTCGAAGATTTTTTCTTTTTTTGTGTGCTCATATGGCTTCCTAATCTATAATTTTTTATAAGGCATTATATCATTTGTTTGTACTTTTTTCTTGTAAAAGCTGCTTTATTGAGAAAAAAAAGTAATTCAGAGTGCTAATTCATTGACATTTTTATGATTGCGTATTACAATGTATTACATGAGTACTATTTCGCTTAGATTAGATGATGAAGAAAGCAACCTTTTTAAAAGTTATGCAAAACTACATGGTATTTCAATTTCAGAATTGGTTAGAAGTGCTGTGTTAGAACGTATAGAAGATGAATATGATTTAAAGGCATACAAAAAGGCAATGACTGAGTACAAAAAAAATCCTGTTACCTTTACTCTTGACGAAGTTGAAAAAGAATTAGGGCTTTAGTATATGTATCGCGTAGTATTAACGGCGAATGCAAAAAAGCAATTAAAAAAAATGGATAGGTTTACTTCTCAGCTTATATTTAATTGGATAAGAAAAAATCTTGAAGGGTGTACAAACCCTAGGCAACATGGGAAAGGTTTAACAGGCGATAAGGCAGGTGGGTGGCGTTATCGCATTGGGAACTATAGAATTATTGCTGACATTCAAGATAAAAAAATAGTTATACTGATTCTTACCGTAGGGCATCGAAAAGAAGTGTACAAGTAATTTTTTACTAACACGGAATTCTAAAAAATTCTTAATTCTTAATTGTTAATTATCAATTAATTTGTTATACTATAACCATGAGTACACAATATCAAATAATTCGTTTACAAGAAGAATGCAAAAAAAAGGGGCCACTTTGTACGGGGCTTGATACAGACCCATCGTACCTTCCCCCAGAAGTATTAAAACAATACAACTGCGAAAGCGATGCTGTTTTGGCATATAACTTAGCGCTTATTGAAGCTACAAAAGAGTTTTCAGCATGTTTTAAAGTGCAAGTTGCCTACTATGAAGCGATGGGTTTAGACGGGATGAACTCGTATGCAAAAACGCTAAAAGCAGTAAGAGATGCAAACATTCCTGTTATTGCTGATGTAAAAAGAGGCGATATTGCAGCTACAGCCAGTGCATACGCAAAGGCTCATTTTTCGGGCGATTTTGAAGCAGACATTATAACAATGAATCCCTATATGGGCTTTGATACCTTAGAGCCATTTACAAGCCACGCTTATACAAAAGGAAAGGGAATATTTGTGCTTTTACGTACATCAAACCCTGGAATGACCGATATTGAAAAACTTGACCTTGCCCAAGGTGGCATTGTAATTGATAGAGTTGGGAAAGAGCTAGCTCGTATTAATGAACATTTTACAAAAGAGGCAAAAACTCCTTGCGCCGTAGTTGGGGCGGTTGTTGGTTGCACCGAAGAAAGCGATGCACGTATTATTCGTGACACATACGAAGATATGTTCTTTTTAATTCCAGGCTATGGGGCTCAGGGCGGTGCAGCTCGCATTTGCGCAACCTTACTCGATAAGGCTGGAGGAGCGGTAAATAATTCTCGAGGCATCCTATGCGCATGGAAAAAAGATGAAGCTTTGTCGGAAAAACGAGATGCAGGACGTTTAACGCTCGATGATATTGTGCAAGCAGCTGAAAGGGCTGCAAAATCTTCAAAAGAAGACTTATTAAACGCAAAAGAACTTTTAAAAGGGTAGCTTATGTGCACAAATCCGTCTGTTTTTGCCCTTGCTAAAGTACAAATATGTGAAAATATTGCAAATGATGTGTTTAAGCTCGCTGTTTCATCGATATGCTCACAGCCAAAGCCGGGGCAGTTTTTTATGCTTAGGGCAAAACCTTCATCGGTGCTTCTTTGTCGGCCAATCAGCGTGTATCGCTCTAGAGATGCAGGAAACGGCGTACAAGAGATAGAGTTTTTGATTCTTAAAAAAGGAAAGGGGACAACTGAACTTTGCAATTTGCGAAAAGATGATGAAGTTGACTTATTGGGCCCTGTTGGAAATATTTTTGAATCTCCAAAAAGTGGTGCGAATGTGGCGATAATAGGTGGCGGAATAGGTGTTGCCCCTGTTGCAGGTTTTGCTGCCAGTCTTGCTGATAAAAGCTATGACTTTTTTGCAAGCTTTAAAACGGGGAGTTATGGGCTCGAATATGTAAATGCAAAGAATCTAAAAATTTCAACCGATGACGGAAGCGTTGGCACAAAAGGGATGTTGCCAACAATTTTTAATAGCAGTACACTCAAAGAAAACAAATATGATGTTGTGTATGCCTG
>CAYJFX010000117.1:0-5078 GCA_964369735.1 uncultured Treponemataceae bacterium | reverse complement strand
CAAGTATATAAAGTCCTCTACATGTTGGCATAGTTAGAGAAATAACTTTAACAATAATTGATTTACAAGGAGTCTTGTATGAAAAAATTACTAATAACTAGTGTATGCGTTGCATTACTTGTGTTATCTGGATGTAAGTCTACACCAGAAGAAACTGTTGATCCTGATGGTATTCAACCTGCAGAAACATTTGATAGTTTGGCTGAAGCAAATGAAGCTCTTAAAGTAGACATCGAAAAAGCCCGTGAAATGGCAGTTGAAGCAGGCGCAGAGCAATACTTTGCTGATGAATTAATGGTTGTTGATGTAGCATCAACAGAAGCTCATTCTGTATATGATGCTGGTGGTGATGAGCAAGCTTTTAATGATACGGCAACTGATATTTTATACCAGTACCGAGCAATTGAACAAATATCACTTGCAACAAAAGCACAAATGAGAATTGATGAATTAGGGTTTGAACCTTACGATCCTGAAAGTTATGCTGAAGGTATGGCTGCAATGGCTAGTACCGATGAGCTTTTTAGTTCTGGCGCAGATGGAATGACTCTTTATAACGAAGCAAAAAAAGCTGCTGATGCATATGAGTTAGTGTTGTTTACTGCTTTTTCAGCCTTAGCTGATGAAGAACGAGAAAAGTTTTTAGCAGTAAAAAAACAAGCAGATGAAATAAAAGCTGGCGTTGCCGATGCAGAAAACTACAACAACTCTGTAGTATTCTTTACTCAAGGTGATGGAGATCTCGCGGCAGACAATCCTGAATCAGCTTTAGAAAATTTCACAATTGCAACTACGTCAATGACTACTGTATTTGAAACAGTTACAGAAAAACGAAGACTTGCGCAAGAAGCAATGGATAGAGCAAGAAGACGAATTGAAGAAGCAGAAGAAGTTGCAACAACAGCAGATACTATTGTTCCACTTTCTGATGTAGAAGCGTTGGATGAAATTAGCGAAGAAGAAACTGAAGGAGGCGAATAATGAAAAAGGTATTATTAGTTACAGTTATTTTTCTATGTGTAGCGATTTCTTCTCTTGCAGCACAAAGTTATGCAAATAATGAATATGCTAGAATGGCACGTCAATACAATCAACAATCAGAGGCTGCATTTGATGCAGGAGAATATGATGATGCTGTTGAATATGCGATACTTGCGGAAGAAAATGCTGAGCTTTCAGAAATTTACATTGCTGAAATGCTTGCAAAATATGAAGCAAATACCCGAATAATTTATGCACGAAACAGAGTAGTGTATGCACGTGGTATTAATGCTGCAGTATATTACCCAATGGCCTTTGAAACTGGCGAAACAGCATTAGAAAATGCTCAGCTAGCTTATGAAATGGAAAACTGGGCAACAGCAACATTGTATGCTGAAGAATCACTTGCAGCACTCGAAGGTATTAAAGAAGTTAAACCTCTTCCAGAATACTATGTTGTAACTCCATGGGCACAGTCTAAAGACTGTTATTGGAATATTTCGGGTAAATCATATATTTACAATAACCCATTACTATGGGAAAACTTATATCAATCAAATAAAGATAGTATGAGTGATCCTAATAATCCTGATTTAATTCACCCTGGTATGAAAATGTACATACCAAGTCTTACTGGTGAAATTAGAGAAGGTGTTTATTCACCAAACGTTTCATATGATACATATGGCGCACAAGAATAAATAAAGCAAAAGGCATTCAGTACACACTGAATGCCTTTTTTTGTTGTAAATCCAACGCAGAGAGAAGAGCAGGGAAGAAAGAGAACCGCAGATTTCGCAGATTAATGGGATTTCTACTGGGTGCTACAGAATTTTTAAAAAACATAAAAACTAAAGCATGTCAAAAATATAACCATTTTGATTTAATTTCTTTGTGGGGCATGCAAAAATAAAAATCTGTGTAATCCTTTAATCTGCGGATACCTAATGACCAAACCTGTTCGGCAACAAGCCTATTTTTTTTCGTTTTGTACATACAGCATTAATGCAGTAGCCATTAACGCATGGTTATATGGTTTTTTTCCCATATTGTCACATACCTCTCGAATAGGGACTGCAGTAGACAAAACATATTCATCATCATCTAAATTAAGAGAGTGGGTGTTTTCAAGGTCTTTTGCGCAGTATATGTGAAAGGTGTTTGAAAAAATGGCAGGGTTGGGATTAACTGAACCTAAATGTGTTAGAGCGCCCGCCTTATAGCCTGTTTCTTCTAAAAGCTCGCGTTTAGCAGCAGTACTGGGCGCTTCTCCAGAATCTATGACCCCTCCAGGAAACTCAATGCTTAGCTCTTCACTTCCATGTCTCCATTGGTTTACCATTAAAAAACACTCTTCATCTATATTGAAATCTTTTTTTGCTTGTTCTCTTTCTAAAATTGCAATGCAAACTACCCAGTTAGGGGCATCTAGAATAATAAAACTTGACTCATCCCCTTCAGGCGAAATTGAGGTTTGAGTATTTACGCTCATAATTCGAGTTTGCAAAAGAAGCTCTCTTTTTTTTGTTGTCCATTCGATATTTTCGTTCATTTTTTTTACTCTTCTTTTATAAATTTTATTAGTACAACTCTTGTTTTTTCAGCTTATCACATGTATAATATATGTAGGATATTATGTCAAGGCATAGTATTCCTAAGTTTAACTGCAAAGATGTTTTGTAGGCATATTTTGTAGATTTGTACAGCTTGTGAGCTTTAAAAGTGCTATACCACAAGTGAATATGACAGGGGGATTATATGGCTATTATAGCAATTTCAAGACAAGTGGCAGCTCTCGGTGATGAGGTTGCTAGTGAATTAGCAAAAAAGCTTGGGTATAAATTTGTAAACCGAAAAGATATTGAAAAACGAATTATTGAGCTTGGTTTTGCAGAAGAAAAACTTGAAAAATATGATGAAAAAAAACCAGGCTTTTTTGCATCTCTAGCTAAAGACCGTGATGAATATCTTGACTATTTACAGACAGCTATTTTAGAAGCGGCATCGATGGGTGACTGTATTTTAATTGGGCGTGGTGCATTTGTAATTTTAGAAAATGTTCCAAATGTGCTATCGGTAAGGTTTGTTGCTAAAGAAGAAATTAGAATAGAACGTCTAAAAGCAGAGTTTAATTGGGATGAAAAGCAAGCACTGAAGCGGATTGAAGAAAGCGATGAAAATAGATTAGGATTTCACAAAAGTTTTTTTAATTTATCACCTAGTGACGCTTCGTCATTTCATATGGTTTTAAACACAGGCGTATTTGATGAAGTAACCGCAGCTACTATGCTGTCCCAGATGACAAAAAGTCTTATTACTTCGCAGATGGAAAAAGATGGTAAGAAAAAAATTGCAGAGCTCTTAGAAGCACAAAGGCTTGTAAATGTTTTGGTTTTTGAACATAAGCTAAATATTAATTTTTTACGTGCTGTTATTGATGGCGATACCGTAACACTTCAGGGAATAGCTGATTCAGGCGTACTAGTTGAAAAGGCTCTAACAATCACAAAAGAAATAATGGCCGATAAAAATGTAGAGTCTGCAATTAGTATTGTCCAAGATTTTAAGGCATATCCTTAGCTAAATGAATGTTTTTTTTGATATAGCTTCCAGTGTCTTTGTAATTAGTTTTGCTTTTGCACTAGGTTTTTTTGTTAAGTGGCTTTTTTTATTTAGTAAAAATCGCTCCTTGAAAAATGATTCTCTGGCACGTAGCGGGCGCCACTGTATGGAGGCTTGTTGTGTGTTTTGTAGCCTTTCAGTTGCTTCTGTTGCATTTATATTAATTGGTACTCCATGGCAATCGATAATGAGAGATTTTTCATTTGAAAGCTATTTTTTTTATACAGTAATTTTTTTATCTAGCTTTGCATTTGTAGCATTTTTTCGTGTGCTAGCCCCCATAATAATTTCAATTTATGTACTTTATTGCTTTGTTTTTGCCTTTTTACTTATACAATCATATGCTGCTTTGCCTGAACGGTTTTCTGTATCGGTACCTCAAGGTAGCATAGTAGAGTTTCAAACGGTAACACTTTCATATAAAAATTTGCTTCCTTTGCCGAGGCAGTGGGTTTCTGATCCTATTGTGATAGATTTGGATTCGAGTGTTGAAGAGAGCAATATGACAATTTTTAGGAAGTCAATTGATGCCTTTGGTAAGGATTCCTTTGTTGCAAATATAATTATTATGCTTTCGAGTCTTATTTTGGACCAAGATATTGGAGTAGAAATAATTCGTATTGATGAGTTTATAGACCAAAATGATACTAAATCTGTAGAATTTTCTGTATTTGTTGAGAATTCTACAATTGTAGTTGACTCTTTGTAGACTACACGGTTTACATTTTTGAATATTCTTGTTATACTCGTCGTATGAGAACGGCTGATGCATTTACATGGGTTCGCATATTGTTTGCTCCCATATTTTTTATTTTATATATGATTCCTGAGTGGACAGGTTCTTTTTACTCATTGTCTATAATTATTATATGGCCATTACTTCTTTTTGCAGAATTTACTGATTTTTTGGATGGTTATTTTGCTCGGAAAAATAATGAAGTAAGTGATTTTGGGAAATTTTTTGACCCCTTTGCAGATGTTATTTTACATTTGACGGCATTTTTTTGTTATGCTGCAAGTGGCTATATGCCAATGTGGGCGCTTTTATTTATTGTTTTACGCGAAATTTCAATCCAATTTATCCGGCTCATGACACAGCGAGAAGGCTTGGCTATGGGTGCTGCCATGGGCGGAAAAATAAAAACAGTGTTATATATTTTGACAGGTATGCTCTCATTGTTTATTGAGAGCTTTTCACGTTTTGAAAAAACAAGTGTAATACCTCAGGATTTTTTGATTTCTATTAACTTAGGCTTATATATTATTTGCGTCATTGCATCTTATGCATCATTTGCACACTATATTGTTCTGTATATGCGCGCAAAAGAACGCAAATAGTTATTAATATATGAGTTTTTTTTATTTTTAATGTCAAATATTTGTTGATTAAAAATTAAATCACAAAAAAAGCAAAAAATATCGAAAAAAAGTGAAAAAAGTTTAAAAAGGTTGTTGACACAAAATATGTGTTTATG
>CAYJFX010000116.1:0-5111 GCA_964369735.1 uncultured Treponemataceae bacterium | reverse complement strand
CTTGACTTCCTGCAAAAATAAGTATTTCTTCTGTAAAAATAAGTGCAAGGGCTGTAATGGCTATACCGAGTACAATAATTAATGCTATTGATTGTAACAAAACTTGATTTGCCTCGTCTTGTTTTTCTTCGCCCTTTCTCCTAGCCGTTACAGCGCTTATTGCGGTGCTAAGAGCAATAAAAATGGCAAGACAAATAAACTTTGGCTGATTAGTTAAACCAATGGCTGCAATGGCAAAAGAACCTAGTGAACCCACCATAATTGTGTCAACAAAAACGGTGAGCGCCATTAAAAAGGATTCAAGGGCTGCAGGCCATGCAATACGAATGGTATTAGCTAAAAATTCCCTATTTGACGGAATTAACTCATGAGAAGTATGATTTTTTAAAATTGACGTAGCATTAAACAATATCATTTTGATACACAGCCCTTTACGTATTGAGCTCTGCGATAAATTCTACTATAAAAATATTCCAAAGTTCAAGTATTTCTGTTGTGAATCTAACAGACGTTCAGAGCCTAAGCAGTAAAAATCTGCATAATCTGTGTAATCTGTGGATTTTAAATTCTAATACAAGCCAGTGCTTTTTTCTACACTTTGCCCTAAAAGCTCTTTTGCTATTATAAGGCCGGCTGAACAGCCCAAGCGAGTTGCTCCTGCATCAACCATTTCCTGTGCTGATTTTAAGTCGCGTATACCACCAGCAGCTTTTACACCCATATCTGCACCAACAGCCTTTCTCATTATAGCAACATCACTCGGAGTTGCACCAATTGCAATGGCCTTTCCATCTTTATCATTTCCAGGTGTACCAAAGCCAGTGGATGTTTTTACAAAGTCAGCACCTGCATCCTTAGCGCATTTACATGCTTTTTCGATTTCTTCTTTTGTTAAATAACAGTTTTCAAAAATAACTTTTACAATCACTGGGCGGTCAATGGGGTTAACTGCATGTATGTCATTACCTCTTTCATCCATGCTGCTAGCTTCTTTTGCTGATTCTACTACATTTTCAATATCGGCTTGGACATCATCCCAGCGTCCTTCTTTTGCAGCTCCAACATCAATTACCATATCAATTTCATGAGCCCCATCAAGAACTGCAGCAATGGTTTCGGCTCCCTTAATTTCAGAGTTTGATGCTCCTAGTGGGAAACCTACAACAGTACAAACGGCGGGGTAGTAACCATCCTTGTTTGGAGAAGATAAAAGCTCTGCTGCAAAGGATACTTGTACAGGATTAACACAAACGGAAGCAAATCCATACTCCTTTGCTTCTGAACAAAGTTTTTCTATATCTTTTTTTGTAGCTGTAGCCTTTAAAACAGTGTGGTCAATCATTTTTAATATATTCATAATAGCATCCTTCTTTTTTAGGTATTATTCTATTATGCACTATTCTGTGCTTCTGTGCAAGTAAAGGATAACAAAAAATATGTGTGTTAACTTGCGCTAACATGGCTTTTCCGTGTAAAATATAACTATCTTAACAATTGAAGAGGTATTATTATGGCACACAAAATTAATGACGAATGTATCAATTGCGCAGCATGCGAAGGTGAATGTCCTGTAAACGCAATTTCTGAAGGCGATGGTGTTAGAGTTATCGATGCTGGAACTTGTATAGATTGCGCAGCATGCACATCTGTATGTCCAGTGGATGCAATTCATCAAGAATAAGTTTATATTTATAATATAAATTTTTTAGTAGGGTATATTTTACACATCTTTGTAGAATATGCCCTATATTTTTTTAAAAAAGTATGGTAAAATTAAGAATGTCTTCTTTTGCATCGAAGATGGTAATAGCGTACACTTTTCTTATAATTGTTTTTGCAAATATGTTTCTTTTTTCTGCTGATATTTCTTCATTTATTCCAAATGATGTAGAAAATACCAGGGTAGTGCGCTTTCCAACTATTAGAACACTTAATTTCTCAGATTCTGCTTTTAAACAATATAGTCAAGAAGTTAGTGAAAATTATCTATTACTTGCAAAAAAAGAAAATCCACTTACAACCATTTACACCTATACAGCAACTGAAAACGATAATTTATTGGCAATAGCGGCAAGGTGTAATATTCCGTATGAAACAATAGCAACATTAAATAACATTGCATTTATCGACTCAGCTTTACTGGGCAGGTCTTTGTTAATTCCTACAAGTACAGGACTTTTTATACCTGAAAAACCTACTACACCTCTTGAGTTTCTTTTAAAAACACGGTATTCTAGTAGTAGCACAAATTATAGTTCTTTTCGTATTGGTACAAGCCTATACAGCTATATTCCAGGTGCAAAACTTAGTCCAACCGAAAGGGCTTTTTTTACTGATTCAAGCATGATTCCACCTTTAGAAACGGGTGTAATATCATCGTCTTTCGGTACAAGAATTAGTCCTTTTACAGGAGAAAACACCTTTCATCAAGGTACAGACATTGCTGCTGATATTGGTACACCTGTTTTTGCGAGTAAATCAGGTATAGTATCGTATGCAGGGGTAGATAATATTTATGGAAATTATGTTATTATTCAGCATGATAATAACACCCAAAGTTTGTACGCTCACTTAGATGAATTTTTTGTTTCTTCGGGAGAAATTGTAGAAAAGGGCTTGCAAATTGGTACCGTAGGAAATACGGGGTTATCAACAGGTCCTCATTTACACTTTGAAATCAGAATTGGGCGTAGGGCACAAGACCCTGCCTCTTTAATAAAAAATTTTTTACAGTAGGTTAAATGAAAAAACGAGCTTTGCTTTTATTATTCATTCTTTTAATTTCTCAAAGTATATTTACAGAGTCCTTTAGAGTCCGTAAAGTAGTAAAAGTAGAAATGTTTAGTGAAACTTCGGTAGAAGCACTAAATCTTGGTATGGGTGAAGCACTCCATATTCTCTTGCCAGAGCAAAGGCTTTTTATGGAAGGTATAGAAATGAAAATAAAAATACCTGCATCTTTAGCTGATTATGGGGGAGCCGTAGCATACTCCTTTTATGATGACATAACGCCATTACCAAATGAGGAAATAATAGACTATACGGCAGAACGTTTGCTCATAGACACTTTTTCAAATAGGTTAACGTATTACTTAAATATTCCATTTGATGGAAAAAACTCAAATAGTGTTGATCCGTATGCAAAAACAATAGTGCTACCAACTGATGTTCCCGTAAACGATATTTTTTTTAGGGTATATATTGTTATGAAAGGGATTCCAGATGGTTTATGGGATTCTTCTGTTGAAATTGAGCTAAAACCAATTCTTTCAAATAAAGGATTACTGAACCTATCAGTTGAGTATCCAAGCGAAGTTAGAGGGAATTATGATGATTATCCTTATATAGTATTTATCGATGATGATTTGATAGATTTTACAGGGGATGCGGTATTGCTAGATAGTGGCATGCATCATGTTACTGTGTCATCTGAATTCTTTAGAAATGAAGTACAAACCTTTACTATTGAAAAAACAAAAACTACCAATGTGCAAATTGAATTACAAGATATTGCACCGCTTTTAGCAATTTCAGCACCAGAAAATACCCGATTCTTTTTAAATGATGTCGAATATAAAAATTTCTCCGATCCAATAAAAGTAACCACAGGTACGCATAACTTACGATTTTCTATTGGAGAATATGAAATAATCAGAACAGTTGAGGTTCTAAACGGGAGAACGTATAATATTGACGTATCTTTTGATGTTGATATTTCAGAAGAATAGGGGAATCTATAAAAAATAGTATTAAAGATTTTTGCTTATCAAGTCGATATTAATAATGTCGGGTGAGCAAATCCCCTCCCACCCATTGTTCACCCGATTGCCTTGATGGCATGACCGACATTCGTGTCGGTCTTTTTTTTGTCTTGACAAAATGCCTGTAGTTTACTACACTTAAAGCGTGGAAAAAAATAGAAGAAATATTTACATAGTTTTAGCTTTTGGCCTTTTATCAATGGTGCTTATTGGTGGATTTTTAGGGCTTCTTTTAGCTGGAACAACTAATATAAAGAACAATGAGCACTTTACTGAATTTGGAACAACACTTCCTACAAGACTTTTAGATATAAATGGTGAACTTATTACCGAGTTTGCATCAGATGAAAAGCGAAAAGTAATAGAATACAATGATTTGCCTCAACACCTCATAGATGCCCTAACAACTCGAGAAGACGATAATTTTTTTGAACACTTTGGTTTTAACATAATATCTATAGTTAGAGCTGCAATAGGCCAGGTTTTTGGAATGAATCTCGGGGGGGGAAGTACCTTAACGCAACAAATAGCTGGTACACTCTATCTTGATAGAACTGAAATAACCATTACCAGAAAGATTTTTGAACTTTGGTGGGCTATTCAAATGGAACGGCGCTACTCAAAAGAAGAGATTCTTGAATTGTACCTTAATGAGGTATACCTTGGCGATGGTACCTATGGGGTAAACTCAGCTTCTGAATACTACTTTGGCCATGGCGCAGAAAGTATTACTGCCGCTGAAGCAGCATTATTAGTAATCCAATTATCAAACCCAACCTATTACAACCCGTTTGAAAACCCAAATCGTGCAATGGATAGACAAAAGTATGTATTAGATGAAATGGTTTCATTTGGATATCTTAATCAAGAAGATGCCGATAGACAATATGAAGATTTTTGGCTAAATTTTGACTATACACGTATTAGTTCTTCAGCATTTTATTTTCGTGATGACAAGGCTCCTTGGTTTAGTGAATATGTTCGACGTGAGCTAGAAGATATGATGTATGGGACTATGAACGTGTATACCGATGGATATACAGTACATACTACTATGAACTTAAAACACCAGCTTGCGGCTCAAAGTGTAATGGAGTATTACATAGAAGAGGCAAATAGACGATATTCGAGAAGTAATACAGGAGATAGAAGGGCGATTGAAACCTATGCTCCCATGACAGAACTTATTTCTCTCGTATTTGATATTCCTCAACTTAAAGTATCTGAGCAGCGTGTGCAGGTTAACTCATATTCAACCTATAAAAATGAACTAAACCCGATGCTTGATGTGCTTTCGCTAATGTTTGATATTGATGAACTTAAAGTGGTTGTAAACAGGGCTAATGCTCT
>CAYJFX010000115.1:0-5146 GCA_964369735.1 uncultured Treponemataceae bacterium | reverse complement strand
AAAACAAATATAGTTTCAACTATTTCCTTTATTTCTCTTGGTATCGGCGAAGAATCTAAAAAAAGCTTCATAATCTCTTTTGGCAAATCTACTTGCTGGAATAATTCAATAGGAATGACAACATGTTCTTTTTTGCTTTCCCTAATCTCTGGAAGTGTCATTATATATTCAAGTGCAATATATAGCTGTTTGCGCTTAGCCACATCCGTTTTACATATTTCATCTGCAATATCTCTGAGTGCTTCATGTGCACGTTCTTTCCCATAAAAAGCTAACATAAAATTAACTACAGCATGAACTCTTTGATTTTCATGTCCACGACGCATAAGATAATAAATATTATAAAGTCTCTCTGATAATTGATATCTGTTCTTCTTGCCATTAATGACTTCAACAACTCCTCTTTGAGCCAGTCGTTTAAGAAGAGCACTAACCTGACTAGTTGTCATTCGCGCCATTATAGCAACTTCTGCAGCAGTACTATCTTGCCATAGAGAAGCGAGGCATGCAAAAACCTTTCTTTCGGCTGGAGGAAGCATTTCAAAATTTGATTTAAAATAATCAGTATGATCATCAACGAGTAGCGAGAGATCTTCCAATAAGGAATTAAAAGAACGTTCGGCACCAAAAATTGCTAAAATAGTTAAAAGGCGAGGATTTCCACCTGTAAGAATTTGTACAGCTCGAGCCTGATCACTTGTGATTTCTTTATTAGCAATGCGTTTCCACACAGATTGACATTCTTCAATTGTTAATTTTGATAACTCTATAACTCTAAATAGCTCATACATTGCTTGACTTTGGCGTGTAATAGCATCAAATGTTGTTACAGCAGAAGCAAGAAGCATTATTCTTTTTTCAGCCATAAGAACACCTCTTAGAGACCATGCATCATCATCAGTTAGCTGTTCGCCCAAAACAAGGTCAAGGTTTTCTATCATGATGAGTATACGCTTATTTTGAGTGTTTGCAAACTCTAAAAGCTGCCCTAAACAACGCTGCTCTAGGCGTTTATCATCAGGCTCTTGTAATAGCTCAGTATAAATTATATTCCATTGTGGGTCATCTGTTTCAATGCCTAGATAATAAAGAGCTTCTAGCCAAAACTGTCCAGCAGAAGCGATTTCGTAACTTTCCTCGCCAAATGCAATAGGAAACCAGTTCTTACTTAATTCTAATGAATTACGAATTTCTGCTTTTACTCGTCGTAATAAGGTTGTTTTACCACTTCCTCTTGCACCTGTAACAAGCAAATGCTGATTCGAGTCGCTGCTGTTGTTTTGTACAACCTCTGTGAGTAATTCTAGCTCTTTCTCTCTAACTACAAAAGAACTAATCAGCTCTTCTTCACTCAGAAATGACGGATTATATTTTATTATTTTTTGCATAGTTTTATCCTTATTCTACAGGTGTAAAAAAAGTTGAAGCATTGTCTTTCCACCAGTCACGCAACAAGTTAGATACAAATAAATATTGTGTCTTTTCGCTATTCCTTTTTAAGTAACCATCATGCTCTAAAACGCTTAAAATACTTTGCAAAACACTCCTCATTTCAACTCGGCTATCTTTGTGTCTATCCCATAAGCTTTCCATTGTACTGGTTGTGATAAATCCTTTTAGTGCGGTTTGAGAGAGTATATCTTGTGTTAGTTCATGATTATCAATATCAGGAATAACCATTTTTAAACGCATTTCCATATGAGCAAGTTCAGCATGTCCATGACTTCCAATCATATCTTTTTCGTATACACTATCAATAATAGCCATAGTTATAGTTGACTTTGATTCCTTTTTACAATGTTCATGAATTTTGGAATAAAAGAGTTGTACGTGATGCGGAATATTACTACCTAGCAATTCTAATATTCGAGCACATGATTTTTTTGTCATTTTTAATCCTGCTTGTCTTGCTATCGCAATTAGAAAAGTTTCACTCTCTTCATCACTCCAAGGGGTAAGGTTGAACGGAGTTAAATGATTTATTTCTGAAATCAACCCAATGTTTCTTAAAATTGGTTCAAGCCCTATTGAGCCAGCAAAAACCATACTTATTTTCCCCGAATAAGTCGGGTTGAGGGCCTGAGCTCTTAACCATGAAAGCAATTCTGAAACTAGAGCCTTATTATTATCATTTTCTTCCAAAATTCGACTTATTAAGATAGGTAATTCATCTACAAAAACTACTACAGGTTTATCTAGATTTGCCAAACTCTCAAAAATTGAATTTCCTCTTTCTTTCCATTTATTACCGACCATACTATCACGTAATTGTATTTGTAGCACATCAAGCGATAAACTTTCAATTTTTTCAAGTAAGCGATTGAAAATTTTTTCTAATTGATTGGCAAATTTTTTCGACTTAGAGAGATAAGGATATGCAGAAACAAAGAGCTTTATTATCATTTCTGAGGAATCGCGTGCATTCTGAACATCTACGTGTAAGACAATATATTCATTCTCAAGCAAACGTCCTACCTCATGCATAAGGCTTGTTTTTCCAATACGTCTTTGAGCCATAATAGAAACATGATTACCATTTTTAATATATTCTTCCAGTAATCTTTTTTCTTGTTGACGACCCAAAAAATTATCTCCAGAGACCCAGTTTCCAACATTTATTTTAGGCATACGCTCTCTCTCATTATATCTTGTTAAAACAAAATTCTTAAAATACATACCAGCAACATTTCTGTTGCCAACAACTTTGTTGTAACAAAACACTCAAACCTTGTCAACAACAATTTTGTTGCCAACATTTTTATTGTATAAAGAAAATATTTTAAAACTTTCTCCAGCCACTAACAAATAATCTAGTCATAATTTCCCACTTCTTTAAAGGGTAAACAAAGAAAAGATAAATTATATGTTGTTTATTTGTTTACCTTCTATATTGAATTTTAATCTAGAGAACTTATCATAGCATACTAGATTACAGTTGTAATTTACTAAAAAAATATAAACTTTAAAAATAAGCATTTTAGTTTTTATCAATTTTGTATCACTCTTACTAAATTAGTATATTCAGCACTATTTAAAAATATAAAATTTTTCCAAAGTAATAGTGCTAATAACAAAATCGCCAGTTTTTTATTTTGATTTTACCAAGTAAATATCATTATAAAAGACTGGCGAAATCACAAGGAAAGAAAATTTTATCTATCTTGACATTCTGCAAATAATATTTACAATGTATTTACAGTAAACCTTATAATAGGACAAAGCATGGATTTTGAATGGGACGAAGATAAAGCAAAGGCAAATTTACAAAAGCATGAAATTTCTTTCAATGAAGCCACAACTGTCTTTGAAGATATTGAAGCTCTTCTCATATACGACCCCGATCATTCCAATACTGAAGATAGATTTATTTTACTTGGAATAAGCCAATTATCTAAAATTCTTGTTGTTTGTCATTGTTATAGAGAATCTGAAACAAAAATAAGAATAATTTCTGCTAGAAAAGCAACAAAGAACGAAAAAAACTCATATCAAAGGAGTAAGAAAAATGCGTGATGAATATGATTTTACAAATGCAGTTAAAAATCCGTATGCAAAGCAACAAAAAACCACTGTAACTATTCGTCTTGATGCTACAACTGTGGATTATTTCAAGAATTTATCTGAAGAAGTGAATATTCCTTACCAAACTCTTATAAACTCCTTTCTTACTGATTGCGCAGTAAAAAGGAAACAGCCTGTTTTTTCGTGGAAGTAAGTCTACACTCTTTTGCTATATTAGGGTGTGTTTACAAATTCAAAGGTTTTGTGAATTTTACAACGAAAATGGAGTTTTTGCGGAACGGAGTGTATCAAAATAATACATGACTGGAGCAAAAAAGACATTTTTCGGCAGTAAAAACGCAAAAGAATGAATTTAGAAACATAGCCTAGATTTTAATGACCTTATCAGCCACTTGCATGGCAGTGACAATGTCAAGCATATTTGTGCTTTCACCGACCTTTCTTTCTTATATAGATTTGGCACTTCGTGCACAAATCCTCACTTGCATTTTGCGTGGAAAATGCTCGCTCGCTAAAGTGTTTGTTCGCGAGAAGATTCTCGCTCTCATAAAGAAAGGTCGCTAGATTTTGATGAGCTTATCAGCCACTTGCATGGCAGTGACAATGTCAAGCATATTTGTGCTTTCACCGACCTTTCTTTCCTTTGTTAAGTCAAAGTGCTCAAGGCAAGAGCCACACACTAAAACTTCAATTCCCTTTGCTTCAAAATTTTTTAACGCATCGAGGGATTTTCCTTGTGTTGTAGCGAGCTTTACTCCGCCATTTACCATAATTACTTTCCATAATTCTTTACCAAATTCAGGCAGGGTAGAAAGAAAGTTTTCCATGAGTTTTTTACCAAGCTCATCGTCTCCACTGCCTAGAAATTGCGTGGAAATGAGAAGAAGTGTTTTATACTCTTCTTTCTTTTTCTTTTTCACGTCTTCTGCCACAGTCATAACAGTGTCAACATTGGCTTTTTTGGCGAGAATTTTCCAGAGCTTGTCGCTTTCATGTGTGATTTCAAGCCCATAGGCTGACTTTGTTAAAAGACGCTTAAGGTTTTCCATAGCTGGTTCATTGTCGACTAAGGCTGTGAATATATCAGGCTGTTTTTCAGATATAAAATTCTTACAGCGTATCACAGGCTCAGGGCATGCTAGACCAGTATAATCTTGAATGTTCATACTTCTCCTTTTGTTTTTAATATAATGTAATCTTAAGCTTTTATTGATAATTGTCAATGTGAGTAGAAGGGAGAGGTAAGAGTAGGTACACTTGATTTTTTTATATATATTAAATGTTAATATATGTAGTTAAAAAAATTTAAAAAAAGGCAAAAAAAAGCTTGCTTTTTAAAAAGCACTTCACTATACTTCTTAATTCCTCATTAACACAAGCGTTTGAAAAGGCAAATGCATTGTATGATAACTATGTAAAAAAGCTAAATATTTTTGGAAAGAGCTCTCTTGTTTAGGGAGGTCTTTCTTGTTGCTTTAAGTTAAAGTGTTTTCTTATTGTACTCTCACTGACCGGAAGCCCACCTTTTTTTTGGGCGCAGAGGCTTTGTTTGCTCTAAGAAATCGGTATTTAGCACCTATGAATTTTTTAAATGTAAAGTACTACTTTGCAGAGGTATAGCATG
>CAYJFX010000114.1:0-5364 GCA_964369735.1 uncultured Treponemataceae bacterium | reverse complement strand
CGTACTTTACAACAACAATTTTTCCAACCCATTGTTTAAAGTAGGGAAGTGCTTGGACAAGAACCTCTGACCATTCTGCGTTATGTAATGTTTTTTCATTATTCATTATGTTCTGTAATCTCCGTTTATTGTTACGTATTCATGTGTTAAGTCACATCCCCATGCGGTGCCACATTCATTTCCATCTTTTAACTCAACAAGTATATGCACTTCATCTTCTGTTAAAATTGCTTTTGCCTTTTCTTCACTAAAGTCTAATGGTACACCAGTATCAAACAACTTAATTGAGCCTGCGCTACTCATAAAAGTAACCGATGCTTTTTCTGGATCAAAGCTCTCACCCGAATAACCAAGCGCGCAAAGGACTCGCCCCCAGTTTGCATCCTTTCCAAAAAAGGCAGCCTTTACTAGGCTTGAAGATATAACAGATTTTGCTAAGCCGCGAGCTGTTTTTACATCGATTGCACCTGTTACTGTGCATTCAAGTAAGTGTTCTGCGCCTTCGCCATCGGCTGCAATTTTTTTTGCCATTTGAGTGTTGACTGTATTGAGTGCATCTAAAAATGCGTAGTAATCATCTCCTACTTCTGTAATAATTTCATTGCCTGCCATGCCATTTGCTAGAACTAAAAGTGTGTCGTTTGTGCTTGTATCTCCATCAACAGAGACGCAGTTATAGGTACCTTCTGCACTTTCTTTGAGTGCTTGCTCAAGCATTTCACTTGTAATTGCACAGTCAGTTGTAATAAAGCCAAGCATGGTACCCATATTTATGTGTATCATTCCAGAGCCCTTAGCCATTGTTCCCAGTCGTATGGTTTTTCCACCAATAGTTGTCTCTATTGCTGCTTCTTTGTATCGTGTGTCGGTTGTCATAATGGCTTCACGAGCAAGCACATTACCTTCTTTTGAAAGCCCGTTGACGAGGGTAGGTGTTGCATTTTCAATAAAATTTACAGGAAGCTGTTTACCAATTACTCCAGTCGAACATACTAGTACTTGGCTCTCATTTACCTCTGTGACACTTTTTGCAACACTTGCGCACATTCTTTTTGCTGCAAGCGCTCCTTGCTCACCCGTGCACGCATTTGCATTTCCAGAGTTTACAATAATGGCTCTAATGATATCTTTTGATTCTTTGATTCTGCTTTTGCAGAGTTTTACAGGTTCTGCTTGTACTTTATTTTTTGTAAATATACCTGCTACAGCACAGTTCGTTTCAGATAGTATGAGTGCTGTGTCACCTTTTGTGCTTTTGTCTATATTGTATGATTCTGGCGATTTGCCTTTTTTTATTCCAGCATACACAGCGTTTGAAGTAAAGCCGATTGGAGAGCAAACACCGCCTTCTATAAATTGCATAATTATACACCTTTTGTAAATAAATATGTATAATTATACTATGGATAGGGAATTTGTTCAAGTAGGCTTAATAATGAATAATCAAGTATTGCTGTTTATGAGTGCAGCAGGGGCATTCATGTCTTTGCCTTTTACTTCATAAAAAGCGTGAAAGCGTTTTTGCTCTTCTTGTTTTAAGCTAACTGCCGCACTCGACATTACTGCAGTGATTTTAACGTCTTTAGCTTCTTCTAAAAAACCACGAATTGCAGGTGGAAAGGTTCCTGCCCACATTGGAAAGACTAAGATTATCTCTCCACTTCCATCTAGGGGGGCATATTCTACTGAATATGATTCCTTTTTTGCAGCTGATGCACCTGCTTTTAAATAGCTGATTTTTCCAGACCAGTCTTTATTATCAGTAATTTTGTTCGCCGTTAATCCCCTGCTTTGTGCAATTTGGTTTGCTATGTTTTCAGATTTTCCGGTACGTGTAAAATAATAAACTTGCATGTTATTCTCCTGTTTCTTTTCATAGTCTATCCGCAGATTTATAGGATTACGCAGATTTTTATTCTTTCAAATTATAAAGAATATGGCTTTTACCTTTAAAACATAAAAAGATATAATTGTTTTTAGGCTGTTTAAAATCTAAAAGCTTTAGTACAAAATTTTTTATTTGTATTCCAAAAAAATCCCATTAATCTGCGCCATCTGCGGATTTAAACCTTTGAGAGACTTGCTTCGGCATTTACTATTTCGTTAAACTCTGCTTGCTCAATAACTTCTTTTTCTAGCAAGCGCTCGGAAATATAATCCATTACCTGCTTTTTTGACTTTAAGAGTTTTAGAACGTGTTTGTAGCGCTCATCCATAATTCGAGCAAGTTCTTCATCGATGTATTGTTGCGTAGTTTCTGCATACTCTCTAACCAATTGAGGTTCTGCAGCTCCGTAACCACCGCCTCTTTGTGAGAGTACCACATTTTGAAATTTATCGCTCATACCGTAATCGGTTAAGATTCTTCGCGCAATGTCAGTTGCCCTCATGATATCGTTTCCTGCACCTGTTGAAACTTCACCAAAGGTAATTTGTTCGGCTGCTCGTCCTCCAAGGAGTACGTCAATTTCGTTATATAATTCTCTTTTTGTCATAAGGTGACGGTCATCTTCTGGCAGTTGCAAAGTGTAACCAAGGGCTGCAATACCTCGAGGAATAATTGATATTTTATGGACTGGGTCTGCCCCTTCGGTGAAGGCCGCAACAAGTGCATGTCCTGTCTCGTGAAATGCAACAATTTTTCTTTCTGATTCTTTTATAACCTTTGTTTTCTTCTGTAAGCCGGCTATTGATTTTTCAACAGCTTCGTTAAAGTCTTCCATGTTAACAAGCTTTCTGCCACCCCGTACGGCGAGAATTGCTGCTTCATTTACTATGTTTGCAAGGTCGGCCCCTGCCATTCCTGAAGTTGTTCTTGCCACCGATGAAAAGTCTACATCACTTCCAATTTTTACATTTTTAGCATGTATTTTTAATATTGCCTCTCTTCCTTTTACATCTGGCCGGTCAACACTTACTTGTCGATCAAATCGACCTGGGCGTAAAAGGGCAGGGTCTAGAATTTCTGGTCTATTTGTGGCTGCTAAAAGGATTAATCCCTTTGTTGCATCGAAGCCATCCATTTCTACAAGCAATTGGTTTAGAGTTTGTTCTCTTTCATCGTTACCACCACCACCAATTGAGTTAACACGGCTTTTTCCTATTGCATCTAATTCATCTATAAAAATTATACAAGGTGCTTTTTCGCGGGCTTGTTTAAAAAGGTCTCGAACCCTACTTGCGCCAACACCAACAAACATTTCTACAAACTCTGAACCCGAGATTCTAAAGAAAGGAACACCTGCTTCACCAGCTACGGCTCTTGCCAATAATGTTTTACCTGTACCAGGAGGCCCAACAAGTAAAACTCCTTTCGGAATCTTTCCCCCAATTTCGGTATATTTTTGTGGAGATTTTAAGAAGTCAACCACTTCAACTAATTCTTCTTTTGCTTCATCTACGCCAGCAACATCGGTAAAGCGAGTTGAAACCTTTCCTTCTTCAACCGCGGCAGCTCTACTTTGACCAGCAGAAAAAATACTTCCACCAATACCGCCACCCATTTTTTTGAATATGAAGCGGTACATTAAAAAAAGTAATCCAAACGGAACTATCCAATTTAGTAAAAATTGAAACAGCATATTGTTTTGGGCTTTGACTGCTTTGTAAGCAACGCCTCTTTCATCTAAGAGCTTTAAAAAATCTTCAGTAAGAATACCTACAGTTCTATATGATGTTCTTTGTGAACTCGGTGAAGCTGAAAAAAGGTAGGACGGAGTTCCAGCGTCGGGACTTGAAGAAGCACCACCTTGGGGCCCATAACCGATAAAATATGTTTCTCCCATTTCTACGCTTACAATTTGTCCTTGCTCTATTAATGCTTTAAATTGTGAAAATTCTATGGTGTCGTCATTTGGCGACATAAAATAATAATTAAATGCAGTTATTCCAACAAAAATGGCAATTAATATTGCCCAAATTGGAATTTTAGGCTTAGAGTCTTTAGGGCTATTTTTATTTGGTTCTGTAGAGAATTTAAAAAAGTTAAATGGGTCGTTTTCATCCTTTTTATTTTTGTTATTATCATTATTATTTGCGTCGCTCATATAGCCCTCCGAAGATGCAAGAAAATCCTGCTGTTTTTAATATACTCAATAATTCCAGAATAGTCGAGCGAATTTATTAAAAAACTGAAAAAATCTTATTAAGGGCAACTGAGAATAATCCGATAATTGTAAGGAGGGTATTGCATGTGCAGTATTAATCTTATAAAAACGGGAGTATTCTAGTGGCGTACACAAAACCTTATGCGGCATATCAACAAACAGGAATTAAAACAGCCAGCAAAGGCAAGCTTATTGTCATGCTTTACGAAGGTTCTATGCAGCATATGAATAGCGCATTGCGTTTGTTTGATACAGAGAAAAAACTGCCCGTAAACTCAATTGAAAAATTTCACAATCATGTAGTTAAAGCCCAAGAAATTATTACAGAGCTAATGGTTTCACTCAATATGGATGATGGTGGTGAAATAGCACAAAATCTCATGGCATTGTATAGGTTTTTTAATAAAGAATTGATGGATATTAGTATGAGTCATGATTTTGAAAAGCTCAGTGATATAAGTAAGTTGGTGGGAGAGCTATGCGAGTCTTGGAGAATTGTAATAGCTAATAGTCCAATGATGGCAGAGCAACATGAAGCTCTAAATGTAAGTGGGTGAAAATGGGACAAGCATTAAGTCAAGATGAAATTGATGAAAGAGTATTAATATTAAAAAGATTTCGTGAGCTTCTTGTGGAGCAACGAAAAAAATTTCAAGAATATTTAACGGTGCTTGAAAAGCAAGAGTTTAGTATTATTGAAGGCGATTCAGAAAAGCTTATGGCTCATACTGAACTTGAACAAAATATCTTAGGAAACATACATAAGCTTCAAAAAGTTATTAAACCAATGGAAGACATGTATCGACAAACTCATGCAGATGATGCTGAAATTCCAGTACTAAAGGCTGATCTTACAGGCCTACAAGAAAAGATTCTTGTACAAAATGAAAAAAATCGAACAACCTTAAAAGAACACCTAAGCGTTATTCGAACTAAAATAAAAAATTTCCAAAATCCGTATCGCAACACCCGTTCAGTTTATGCACAAAGTGCAAATGCCGCAAGCATAATTAGCATAGAAGGCTAAGTAATGTATAATTTTTTTAATGAGCACATGGCTAAGCCAGTAAGAATACTGGTAAGCTGTGTGATTTTTTTATTTTATACTTTGTTCAGAATTTCTTCAAAAATAAAATAATTATACATTATTAATTGTACATTGTACATTAATCTGCTATACTTATCCCATGGATTTGTTCGATAGTCAAACAGCAAAAGCAAATGATGGACCTCTTGCCTCTCGTATGAGACCTCGTAC
>CAYJFX010000113.1:0-5431 GCA_964369735.1 uncultured Treponemataceae bacterium | reverse complement strand
TTGTTTAAGGAGAATTTTTATGTCAGTTTTTAGTTATCCTCTTTATAATGCTTAAGAACACAAGGCTTGGAAAACAGATAAGGGCAACATCGCAAAATGCAACAGGTGCTGCCGTTACAGGAATTAATACCCGTTGGATATATGCCGCAACATACGGAATTGGTGCTGCAATAGCGGGACTTGCAGGAACATTACTTATGACTTTCTTATATGTTTTTCCAACAGTTGGAGCTACATACGGCACAAAAGGTTATATAGTTGTTGTACTTGGAGGACTTGGAAGTGTTCCGGGAGCATTTATAGCAGGTATCTCGCTCGGACTCCTTGAAACCCTCGGATCCCTAATAGTTGGGCCTTCGTTCCGTGACAGTATGGTATTCTTAACGTTTATCATAGTGCTTGTGGCAAGACAGTATATCACACTGCGCAAGGAGGGCTAAAGAATGAAAATTAAATCAAGACAAATATTAATATTAGCTGGACTCCTAATTCTTCTCACAATACCTTTATTTATAACCACTCCATATCATATTCAAATATTCATAGTTACATTCTATATTGGAAGCGCTTCGCTAGCTTGGAGCGTTCTCGGAGGACTAACAGGGCAAACCTCGCTCGGACACGCGGCATTTATGGGACTTGGCGCATACACCTCAGCAATACTCTATACCCAGTTTGCCATCTCACCCTGGATAGCGATAATTGTTAGTTTCCTTTTAGTTGGCACACTCTCATCAATACTTCTATTCCCCTGCTTCATACTAAAGGGACCTTATTTCACCCTTGTTACGATAGCTTTTGCCGAAGCTTTCAGAAACCTTTTTATCAACTGGGATTTCGTTGGAAAAGGTCAGGGAATTAGAATACCATATGAAGCGACAGAATCATTTTGGGATATGCGATTTGCAACAAAAGTACCTTATTATTTTATAGCTCTTGGAATGTTCTTATCCTTTTTGGTGATTATAAAATTAATCGACCGTTCAAGACTTGGATACGCACTTAAAACGGTTCGTGAAGATGAGGATACGGCTAATGCAATTGGTATAAACCCTCGCAAATACAAAATTATCGCAACATTTATAAGCACAGGGCTTGCAGCGGTTGCAGGAGTTTTCTATTCAATGTACTACCGGTTTATCGACCCTGATATTATGCTTCAAACATATTCAGTTGAGTTCGTTCTACCTGCGGTTATTGGCGGTATAGGAATTACAGGTTCTGCGGCATTTGGAGCTCTTTTGATAGTTCCACTCTCTGAAATGCTCAGAGGTCAGTTAAGCGGAATACTACCTGGAGCAAATATCCTTATATATGCTTTGATACTCATACTTATAATAAGATTTAGCCCGAAGGGTATTCTTGGATGGTTCACAAGAAGCAAACTAAAGAAAAAAATAGATGGATTTTTCGATGGAATTGATGCAAAGTTCTTTAAAGGAGGGGATATAGAATGATAGAAGTTTCAAATCTCACAAAACAGTTTAAAGGGCTTTTAGCGGTAAACGATGTCTCATTCGATATCAGAGAGGGCGGAATAACAGGTCTTATCGGTTCAAATGGCGCCGGTAAAACAACTGTTTTCAATATGATAAGTGGTGCCTTCAATCCAACAAGGGGAAGAGTTTTCTATAAAGGTACTGATATAACCGATTTGAAACCACATGAGTATTCAGCTAAAGGAATAGCTCGAACATTTCAGATCATGAAGCCACTATCAAATATGTCAGTACTCGACAACGTTATTTCTGGTGCGTTTTATGGTAAAGAGAGTTGCAAATCAATTAAAGAAGCAACGCAGCGAGCAGAAGAAATACTGAAATTTACAAATCTTTATGAATTCAGAAACTGGCTACCTGACGAGATGGGAACACCAAACAGAAAAAGACTTGAGCTTGCTCGAGCTCTCGCAACAAAACCAGATCTTCTACTACTTGATGAAGTTATGGCGGGGCTTAATCCCACCGAAACAGATGAAGCGGTAGAGCTCATTAAAAAGATAAATGAAACGGGAGTAACTGTACTTTTAATTGAGCATGTTATGCGAGCAGTTGTCAATCTTTGTGAGAAGATAATAGTTATGCATCATGGTGAGAAGATAGCAGAGGGAACGGCGCAAGAGGTTATGAATGACCCATATGTTATAGAAATATATCTCGGAAAGGAAGGGCACTGATATGTTTAAAGTAGAAGGAATAAACACCGGATACGATGGAATGCAAGTGCTTTGGGATGTTTCTTTTGAAGTAGCTCCAGGTGAGGTAATTGCGATTGTCGGTGGTAATGGTGCAGGAAAGACGACAACAGTTAAAAGCTGCACAGGGCTTAAAAAGCCAACAACCGGAAAAGTTTCGTTCAACGGGGTTGATTTAACCGATAAAAACACCCTAACCTACCTTGAAAACGGTGTTGTTCATGTTCCGGAAGGTAGACAATTATTTCGCGATATGAGCGTTTTTGAAAATTTAGAGCTCGGTGCATCAAGTAGCTTAGCGAGAACTAAACAAAAAGAGACATTTGAACGCATTTATAATTGGTTCCCAAAACTATATGAGAGAAAAAACCAGGCGGCAGGAACACTATCAGGTGGTGAGCAGCAGATGGTTGCTATGTCGAGAGGGCTTATGGGGCTCCCAAAAGTTTTAATACTCGATGAACCATCTCTCGGTCTTGCTCCAAATATAGTTGATAATATCCTTGAGATAACAAAAGAAGTCGCCGCTGAAGGGGTTGCGGTTATCCTCGTTGAGCAGGATGTTCGTAAAGCTCTTCGTATAGCAGATAAAGGTTATGTTCTCGAAAACGGAGTCGTTACTATCGCAGCTTCAGCAGAAGATCTACTTGGCAATGAAGATGTTAAAAAAGCTTACCTCGGATTTTAGGAGGAGTTATGAAAAGTATTGATTGTTTTTCACTAAAGGGCAAGAATGCTGTCATAACAGGCGCTGCAGGCGGTTTGTCTCTTGGTATGGCAAAAGCATTGTATGACGCAGGTGCAACAATAACTCTTTTTGACCTAAACGATAAGGTTTCACAAACTGCAAAGTCTTTTGGAGAAGAAAGACCTGTGTTCTATGCAAAAGGAAACTTGACTATAAAAGAAGACAGGGAATCTATGGTCAAAACAGCTATCGAGAAGATGGGGTCTATTGATATACTTGTAAATGGAGCCGGTATTCAGCATCGAGAAGAAGCGCAAACATTTCCACAGGATATTTGGGAAAAGGTTGTTAACGTTAACCTGAATTCAGTTTTCTATATCTCACAAGAGATAGGTAATCTTATGCTAAAACAAGGAAGCGGTAAGATAATAAATATAGCTTCTATGAGTTCGTTTTTTGGGAGTGTTATGATTCCTGCGTACTCTGCAAGCAAAGGTGGAATAGCTCAGATGACTAAAGCTCTCTCAAACGAATGGGCATCAAAAGGTGTTTGCGTGAATGCAATAGCACCAGGGTATATGGCAACCGATTTAACAGCGAATTTAAAAGAGAAAAATCCAAAACAATACGAAGAGATAACAAACAGGATACCGATGAAAAGATGGGGAGATGGTGCAGACCTTGGTGGTGCAGTCATTTTCCTTGCAAGCAGTGCTTCCAATTATATTTCAGGCGCTATAATTCCGGTAGACGGTGGATATCTCGGTAAATAATGTATATTTTGTCTTTGGATAAAGGCAGAAAATAAAATAAAAAATATGGAGGTTACAAATGTTGAAAAAGTTATTAGCAATGTTATTAACGCTTACTCTAGTATTGTCTTTGACCGCATGTGGCGGCGACAGTGGTGAGGGAAGCAGCGGTGATACAGGCGATGACAGCATGAGCAGTTCAGAGGCAACAGGTGGCGGCGAAGATATTCTTATCGGTGCTATCTATCCGTTATCTGGAAGCGTTGCTGCAATTGGACAAAATATCCAAAAGGGTGTTGATTTTGCGGTTGAGATGATTAACGAAGCTGGCGGAATAAACGGCTCTATGGTCAAAATCGTATACGGTGACTCACAGGGCGCTCCAAAAGTTGGACTCTCAGAGGCTGAGAGACTTATAACTCAAGAAAATGTTGTTGCAATGATTGGTTGTTATCAATCAGGCGTTACAGAAGTTGTTGCACCGATAGCTGAGCAGTATGGTGTACCTCTTCTAACAGCTATCTCGACAGCAGACGTACTTACAACACATGGCTATGAGTACTTCTTCAGACTTGCACCATCAAACATGATGTTCCTTCGTGATATGATTCAGTATCTTGCTGATGTTAGCGAAGAATATCCAGACCTTGCAAATGTTGAGACAATAGCAATATGTGCTGACAACTCACTTCTTGGACAAGAGACTGCTTACTGGGCAACATACTGGGCAGAGCAGAATGGTATCGAAGTTGTTGCAGAAGTTCTTTATACACAAGGCGCAGCTGACCTAACATCTGAAGTTCTAACACTTAAAGAGAGCGGAGCTGATGCGCTTGTTGTTGACAACTACATTTCAGACGGTATCCTTTTAACAAAAACAATGAACGAGCAGGGTTACAAACCTGACATCATGATAGGTAAGGCAACTGCCTATATCGATCCTTCATTTATCCCAACAGTTGGCGATATAGCAAATGGTATAACAACTGCTGCTGAGTTCAACCCAGGCACAAAAGCTGTTGATGTTTCAGATGCATTTGAAGCAGAGTATGGTGTGCCAATGAACGGACACTCAGCAGAAGCTTTCACAGCTGTGTGGATAATGAAAACAGCTATTGAGCAGGCAACTGCAGTTGAGAGCGCAGCTATAAAAGAAGCGCTTTCAGCTATCAAAATAGAAGATAGCTTCCCAGGCGGTCCTGAAATTCCACTACCTTACAGTGTTATCGAGTTTGGTGAGGCAGAGTTTGATGGAACAACTCACACAAACACTAATACAGGTGCAGTTCTAACAATCCTACAAATTCAAGATGGCGCTTATGAAACAGTATGGCCATTTGATATAGCATCAGCAGAGCCAATTATTCCAGCACCGTTAAATTAAGAGGGAAAATAATCGCACCCGCGAAGTGCGGGTGCGATTTAATTTTAAGGAGGAAAAATGAAATCTTTGAGTGGAAAAGTAGCGATAGTGACAGGAGCAGGTAGAGGTATTGGATTTGGTATTGCCTCTGTTCTTGCAGAAAAAGGCGCAGATGTTATAATAACAGATATAAACGAAGAAACAGCTAAAGAAGCTGTTGCAAAACTAAGTGAATATGGAACAAAGATTGATTATTGCATAGGTGATGTTTCGAAAAAAGATGATGCCGATGCAGTAATTAAAAAGGCAATTGATGAGTTCTCGGGACTTCACATCGTTGTAAATAACGCAGGAATAAATAAAGATGGAATGATGCATAAAATGTCTGATAGTAATTGGCAATCAGTTATAGATGTTAATCTAACCGGAGTTTT
>CAYJFX010000112.1:0-5476 GCA_964369735.1 uncultured Treponemataceae bacterium | reverse complement strand
TGTCAATAATGCTATCACTGGTTTTACTCAATAAATTTTTTGTTTCTTCAATTTTCAGCTTATCAATGTAGGCCTTGGGGGTTATACCATAAGTTTCTTTGAATATTTCAATTACACGCCGTTGTGACAAGCCTATGTTTCGAAGCTCATTTTCTACTTTTTGACGTTCTAAAAATGTTTCGTCGAGCATATTTTTAAGTTTTAGTGCAATGTCCTGTAAAGGCTCATAGGATACTAAATCGCTTCTGCATCTTTTACACGCTCGATAGCCTGCTTTTTTGGCTTCTTCGCCTGAGGCATAAAAAATAACATTTTCTTGTTTAGGGAGTTTTGATTTACACGAGGGCTTGCAATAAATTCCAGTAGATTTTACCGCATAAAAAAACTGTCCATCAAAGAGAGCATCATTGTTTGCAACAGCATTCCACATTTGTTCATTGTGTTTTAGGCTCATTTACTTCTCCGATTACTCCTACAATTTTTGCATTTGACTTGTAAGGATTTTTTTGTATGCTTAAAGTCTCAATGCTCTTTCTCTTACTGTTGCTATTATATCATAAGATAAAAAATCTTTCTTCCTTTTTTTGCACATGCAATTAGTAGAAACGTATAAAATCGCATTAAATTCTGATATAAGTGTGTGACAATATTACGTAAAAGTTAGAATACACAAACTTTTTTAGCTTTTTAGGTTGACTTATATCTCTGAAGTAGTATACTTAATATAGATGTTTTAGAACATATTTCTATAGTTAAGGAGAATAATAATTATGAAAAAAGAAATTACACAAGGATTAAACAAGTATTTGGCAGATACAGCAGTATTGTATATCAAGTGGCATAATGTGCATTGGAATGTTGTTGGGCGGCAATTTAAAAGCGTTCACGAATACTTAGAAACATTATACGATGCTATGGCTGAAGTTCTTGATGAAGTAGCAGAGCTTATTAAAATAAATAATGAAGTTCCACTTGCCTCAATGAAAGACTTTTTAGCTAACACATCAGTTGAAGAGCTTGGCTCAACCGAAATATCGGTTGAAAAAGTTTTGGACATTGTTGAAAAAGATATGGAGCACATGAAAAAAGCTGCTCAAGATTTAAGAGAAATTGCTGATAAAGACGATGCTTTTGATGTAGTTAACATGATGGAAGATCACCTCGTAAACTACAACAAGAACATTTGGTTTTTAAAAGCAATGCTAAAGTAGCAATTAGTCCTAGATAAAAGGCAAATAGAAGGCTCTAAATGGAGCCTTCTATTTTTATAAGAATAATTATAGAAGAGGAGAACGAAAATGAAAAAAGCTATTGTATTTAGTAGCCTTACAGGCAATACAGAAAAATTAGCAAAAACAATTCTTGGCGCAATAGATGGGGATGTCTATTGTGGTAAGCCATCAGATGATGCTTTAGATGCGGATATGATTTTTGTCGGCTCATGGACTACTGGATCTTCATGTACACCAGATATAAAAGAATTTTTAGAAAAGTTACACGGCAAAAAAGTATTCGTTTTTGCTACAGCGGGATATGGTCACAGCGAAGATTTTTTTAATTCCATACTAAAATCTATCAAAGAAAACATTAATTCATCAAATGAAATCATTGGTGAGTATATATGTCAAGGAGCCGTATCAGTAGCAAAGCAAGAAGGTATTAAAAAAATGGATATGGCAAAATATGAAAAAATGAAAGCTGAACTTGAGTATTCGCAAGGGTACCCAAATGAAGAAAATCTTACAGCACTTGTAAGTGTAGTAAAAGCTTTGGTATAATTATTTTTAAGTATTTACACAATTTTTTTTGTTTATCACCCCTAAAGATTTTTTCTTTAGGGATTTTTTTCTATTATATTAACTGTCACATGAACAGTATCGCCAATGTTCTTTGAGAGTTTTTTTCTAATATCTTTTAGCATGCCTAGAATGTAACACACAGAGCCATCTGCATTCTTAACACCCATATTTACAACACTTCCCGTGTACTCAATTCCATCAAAGGTGGCATAAACCTTAAGGCGCCCTTTTCCAAACATTGTTTTTATATCATAAGGGAATATAACATAGGCACCGCCACCACTTCCTTCTTGAATAATCGAATCAAAGTGAATTGTCTCTTTCATTGCTTTATATGTGTCTCCTCTAATGTAGGCAATTCTAAAATATATACAAAAAGATATCAAGCACTCATGAAACATTTTTCAAATAACAAAATTTTTAAGTGTTATAAATTTTGGTAGTAACTTATGCTATGTGTATGTTATCTATTTTGATAATTAAAGAAGGTAAAAGCACGGAAAAACGATAGCTAGCTATTGACTTTTGAAAAATCTGTGCTATACTATTTAAAGACGTTGTTTTAATTTTTACTGGTAGGGGGCCATCATAAAAACTGATATACAATTATTTCGATTACTGCGCACTACAAAGGAAACGGTTGAAAAAATTGCGAACCAACATTTAAAGGGCACAGGGCTTACTATAGCCCAAGGGCATATTATTCTAGTTTTGTGGGAGCAAGAAGACTATAAAATGACATTAAAAGAACTTGAAGAGGCACTTAAGCTTGCTCAGTCAACAATTGTTCTTATGGTTCTAAAAATGGCAAAAAATGGTTTTGTAAAAACATATGCTTCTCTTGACGATAAGCGAGTTAAATATGTAAGCTTGCAAAAAAAAGGAAAAACTGCGTATCACGAAGTACGAAAGAGTATGATGATTGTGCAAGATACGGTATTAGCACCATTAACGAACGATGAAAAAATAGCTTTTGTCTCCTTGATGAAAAAAATAAATGATAATTGAATGTTTAAAAAATACCAATAGGAGGATATTTTATGAATTTCACTGAACTGATTAGTAAAAGGCGTAGCATATACGCACTCGGAAAAAGCCTTCCCAAAGATGAGGCTTCAATTAATAAGCTTGTAAGCGACTGTGTTTCACAGTGCCCATCAGCTTTTAATTCTCAAAGTTCCAAAGCTGTTATTTTGTACGGCAAAAACCATGATGACCTGTGGGACTTGCTTCAAAACAAAATGAAGCAGCTTTTACCTGCAGAGGCCTTAGAAGAAACCCTTGGCAAAATAGGAGCATTCAAAGCGGCGTATGGTACAATTTTGTTTTATGAAAACCAAGAAGTTGTAGGCGATCTTGAAGCAAACTTCCCAAGGTATGCTCATAACTTTCAACCATGGTCACAGCAAGCTAGTGGTATGTTGCAGTTTGCTGTTTGGACAGGTTTATGTGAGTTGAACATTGGCGCAAACATACAGCATTACAATGAGCTCATTGAAGAAGATCTATACGCAATGTTTGATATAGAGAAAAAATATAAGCTTGTTTCTCAAATGCCGTTTGGAAATATTGTGCATGGTGCACAAGATAAATCTATCGATAATTTAGACGAGCGCTTTTGTGTGAAAGCATAATATATAAAAAAACATGTATCAACTATTAAGGTGATATATGTTTTTTATTGTAGGATTTATATAAAAAATATGCTTTTTTATATATGAATGCTTGAAACATTATAATATTCATTATATAATTAAATATGTTTTTTGAGTACAAAGGTGTGATATCCCCATTTCCATTTTTTTCAATTATATCAATTGTTGTACTTTTTTTTCACTCTTTACTTAATTTTACACTCTGCAATATACTAAGCACACGGCCAAGATTTCGTCTGCTTGTCAATTTATTGGTTTGTTTTTTTAATGCTTTACTTGCACCAGTATTTTTTAGTATTCACTATTTTGCCCCCGCGTTACCTTATTTTCTTTGCATATCAGTTTTAGTATTAGAATTTACGGTTCTTTTTGAGGGGAAATTTTCTACCAAGCTAGGGGTTGCCTTAGGGTCACTACTCCATTTATTTGTACTTCGCGCAATTATAGTTTCTTCTTTTTCTATTGTTAATTCTATTTCTATGTTAGAAGTGCTTTCTACCTCAGAGTATTATACATTGGTAAACCTTTTTAGCTTTGCATCTCAGCTTGTTACTCTAACATTATTCATAAAACTTATACCATTAAAAACGGTAAAAATAATTATGAATAACACGATGTATTATAAGGGTTTATTACTATTAACATTTCTCTTAGTTGTTTATATGGCGTATAATTCTTATTTTTTTGTAATTGACTTTTTTTCAATAAACGTTGCTATTCAAGAAATAGTTATTTCGTTGTTGGTATTAAGCTTTTTTTATATAATGATTTTAATGCTTATACGAATATTTAATTTACGAATTTATGAAGAAAAAACAAAAGAACTTGAAACAAAAATAGATAAGGATAAAACCCTTGCTGCCGCTGTTTTTAATTATGCAAGTATCATTATGGAAATAAACTGCTCAAGGGATACGGTAGAACGACTATTAGTAAATTCAACAGAAATGGCTATTTCACACCTGCCAAGCGTAGATGATTTCTTTGAAAAACATATTGAACTATATGTGCACCCGAAAGATAAAAAAATGATGGGTGCGATCAGCTCATTGTCTTTAATATCTAACTATGAGCAGGGTATCCGTGAAAAAGAATATGAATACCGTGCAAAAAAGCTTAAACCTGCAAGCCAGCAATCTGGAGTTCAAGTTGAAAGTGATACATATTTTTGGTATAAAATGCGTATTTCTACAGGCATGAATGCAGATAGCACTGAAGTTATCTCGTTTATTACGGTTGATGAAATTCATGATGAAAAAGAAGAAGAATTAGAATTACGCTTAAAAGCAGAAACCGACCCTTTGACAGGTGCTTACAACAGGAATGCCTTTACGGAAAAAATAAATAAGTACTTAACGGGTGGAAGAAAAGGTGCTTTATACATGTTTGACCTTGATAACTTTAAGGGGATAAATGACAATATGGGGCATTCTGCAGGGGATGCAGTTCTTCAAGAAGTATGTTCTAAAACATCTAAATTATTTAGAAACAGAGATATTGTAGGGCGCATTGGTGGGGATGAGTTTGTTGTATTCTTAGAGGGAACAGTTGAAAAGGATGTTATCGAAGAAAAAGCTCAAGCTCTTTGCAAGACTATAAATAAAAAGTATTATGCAGAAAATCAAGAAACCATCGAGATATCTGCGAGTGTAGGAATTTCTATAGCTCCCAAAGATGGTATGGATTTTGAAACCCTATTTAATGCAGCAGATCTTGCTATGTATAAATCAAAAGATATTGGTAAAAATGCTTATACCTTTTATAGTACTGATATCAATGGCGAATTTTCGCCACAAACTAAAGATGCGTATACAAGAAATCACCAGAATCTCCAGAGCCTTGATTCTTAGTTGCGAAAGAAAAGTGCGCTATTAAAGAGAAAATATTGAGGACACAATATGAGTGAAAAGCCTAATCCTACCACCATTTTTCCCGTTAAAGGAATTAAATCAGTAACCTATGTAAAGCCGACCATAAAAAATCCTAATATAATTGTTGGAGATTTTACCTATTTTTCAGATA
>CAYJFX010000111.1:0-5506 GCA_964369735.1 uncultured Treponemataceae bacterium | reverse complement strand
CAACCTTTTGCAGGGGGATTTCTCTTTCGTCAATTTCACTTTGTATGTCTTTCACTTTGTTTCCTTTCCTTTTATTTGGTATCGGTCTGTAAGGAGTCTACTGCGCTACCGGGCGAAGCGGTATCCTTTTGCACCTCATAGGGACATGGCTTGCCATGTCCGTTTCAAAGCAAAAGATACAAGCGAAGCACGGGACGGCCAAAGGCCGGAGCGCCCAAATAAAAATTATCTGTTTTGTCTTGCTGCTTGTAAGGTGTTTTGCATGAGCATTGCAATTGTCATTGGCCCTACCCCACGCGGAACAGGAGTAATAAAACTTGCAACCTCCATTGCTCCCTCAAAGTCAACATCTCCCACAAGTCGAAAGCCCGATTTTTTTGTATCGTCTGCAATGCGGTTCACACCAACATCAATAACTACTGCATCTTTTTTTATCATA
This sequence comes from uncultured Treponemataceae bacterium, assembly GCA_964369735.1. Lineage (GTDB taxonomy): Bacteria > Spirochaetota > Spirochaetia > Treponematales > Treponemataceae > CAYJFX01. The sequence goes on along the minus strand of CAYJFX010000111.1, from coordinate 5,067 downwards.
TCTGCACTAATCATTTTGGGGCTACCCACTGCTGCAATCAAGATATCAGCTTGTACTGTTAGCTCTTTTAAGTTTTTTGTGCCTGTATGGCAGAGGGTAACCGTTGCATTTACATTTCTGCGTGCCATTAAAAGAGCGAGCGGCTTACCTACAATATTTGAGCGGCCAACGATTACGACATGTTTTCCGTTTGTTTCTATATTCATTTCTGTGAAAAGGCGTAGAACACCATTTGGCGTACACGGCAAAAACCCATCTCTGCCAATAAGGAGGTTTCCGGCACTTACCGGGTGGAACCCATCAACATCTTTTTTGGGATCTATTGTTTCAATTATTTTTTGCTCGTCGATATGTTTTGGAAGAGGAAGCTGTACTAAAATCCCATGCACTTTCTTGTCCTCGTTTAGCTTATTTATTATAGAAAGAAGTTCGTTTTCTGTTGTACTTTCTTTAAGGTAGATTGCTTTATCTTTCATTCCAGCTTCTTTTAATGCTTTTTCTTTTGCCGTAACATAAGAAACACTTGCAGGGTTTTCTCCAACTAAGACAACGGCCAAGCATGGTTCGATTCCCTTTGTATTTAGCTCTGATACTTCTTTTGCTACTTCTGCTCTAACCTTTTGAGCAATTCCAAATCCGTCAATTATCTGTGCCTGCATGTTTTTTACCCTTTTTATTTACCTTGTTCGTTATGGACAATGTAATCATAATATGATACACTCTTTTTTAGTATACTTGAATTTACTTTTTTTATCTATAGAGTAACTATTAAACCTAAATTTTGGAGATAATATGAAAAACACTTTATTGTTCATACTTATGTTATTTTTGCTTCCTTTTGCCGTTTTTGCGCAAGAATCTCAAGAGGGAGAAGTTGAAAACGATGAAGATCTCGTTGTGTATGAGGCAAACCAACAAGGCGATCAATTTATTGCATTAAAACTCAATGTTGATATTCCATATCGTCCTTTTCAAAACCTAAAGGTTGGTGGCTCTGGTTCGCTTGGATACCATCATTTTATTTTGGATGATTTAACCATTGGCGGTAATATTAGCTTTGCTTATAACCAAACAATTGGAGATAATGTTTTCTACTTTGTTCCCTTTATGTTTACAACCACCTATCAGTTTGAAATTGGTCAGTGGGAAATACCTGTTTCACTAGAAGTAGGTGGCGCAATTCAAAATTACATAGACAGAACATATTTTGGGCTTGCTATTAGACCAGAGGTTGCAGGCTATTATCGCTTTAACCAAGACTGGTCATTTGGTCTTCATACAGGAGTGTATATTTTACCACAGTGGTATAGCGATAGTCAGTATAATTATACTGGAATTATTCATGATATTGGACTTTCTGTTCGCTATCACTTTTAAGTTAAAGGATTAAACTATGAAAAAAATATTTAAACTATTACCATTTTTATTTCTTTTTTTAGCATGTGAGCAAGGGGTTATTTTTCACGATATTGCCCTTGAAATTGAACTTGAAGAGCCAAATGTTATAGGCAATGTAAACTCAATTGTACGCCTTGGAAATAATTTATACACGCAAAATGGGAACATTTACAGAAAGCCACTTAAGTCAGTTCGAGGATGGACTAAAATAACTGCACCAGGAAGGGTAATTGCCCTTGCATCAAATGAATCTGATTTGTATGCACTTACTGCAGAGCAAGTTGATGACGATGGGTATATTCACGATTACCAAGTGTATGCCCTTGTTAGCGGAGGCGGAAACTGGGTAGAAGTAAGTGGTGCTTCAATTGAAGTAAATAGCGAAACCGATAAAACAAGTATGGTTGCCCTTTTTGACAACGGAGTTATTGGTGATAATGCGGGAAGCACTGGGCGAAATGCTTATATACGCATTGAAGGTGTTGTAAAACAAGTAACAGGGTCTACAATGGGTGCGACAGTGAGCGGCTCAGGCGTAAGCACTACAACTATAGCTGCAGCAAGGGCTCTCGGCGTTGATTATTTTTCAAATACTCGAAGTTTTTGTTCGGATGATACTTTGCTATATTCAATCCGTGATGGAAAGGTAAAAACATCAACAACAAATGCTGATGATAGTTGGAAAGATTCTGGGGTAAGCATTAGTGATGATACAATGCTTATTTTTGCAGATGACATATTATTAGCAGGAACTCTTACAGGATTACAGCAAGTAAGCTTAGACAGTACAACAAAAGAGCCTACTTCGACAAGCGACCTTCCTTCAAATGCAGAGGCTACTACAGGAGAAAAGGAGATTTCAGCTATTGGATACTTTAGCACTTTTGACAATGAGGCAATATATGCTGGTGCCTATGAGCAATACTCAACCTCAATAACAAGTGGTCTTTGGGGATATTATCCAAGTAGAGGAAACTGGAACTTTGAATAGCAAAAAAAGTCAGCAATTTTGCTGACTTTTTTATTTAATTAGAAAATACGTAACCACTACATTCCATTCAAAACGCTTGCTTCCTGCCTTTTGTTCAAAGAGAGTTTTAAATGCAAGTAGTTTTTCATTTCCCAATTTTTCTTTCAAAAACCGGGCATAGCTTGAGCTTGGTGAAAACCATCTTTCAGTATCTGTAGGGTACACCGTGCGTAGTTCTTTATACGTTTTTTGCACATGCTGTATTTGTGTAAATAGTTTCGTTTTTTCAATTTCGGCTTCAAGCGTTTGTGCATTCCAATTAAATAGTAGGTTTTCTTTATTAGTGTAAAAATCGTTTTCGCACTTTAAAACTTCATCTAAAAGAGATGTTTCTTCCTTTGCAGAATCCCTGAGTAAGGCTGAAAGCCTTTGTGCATCTTGTGGGATTTGTTGGCTTATAACAATGCAAGAGTCTTTTGAAAGATACTTAGAACAGTCTTTTATATTTTGAATAAAGTCAAAAATAGAATCGGAACTCCCCACAGCATTCCTATAAAATACTCTGTCAAACTCAGTGTCGAGTATATCATCACTATTAAGCAATAAATGAGGCCTTTCTATAAACTCCATGGTTGAAGAATACTGCTCGAGTATGTCTAAACCTTTTTGAGTTTTACAAAGCCCAACTGTAAAGCCTTCAGGTGTTTTTCTCCAAATGTCCCAAAGTAATAATCCATCATCAGCTCCTGTTATTAAACAGCGATGGTGTCGAACAAGGTTTGCAAGGCTTGTGGTATCGTTTCTAATATCTAAGAGTGTTTGACTTCGCATCGATTCCGTTCTCTGCTGCCACATTTTTTGCTTTGAACTTCTGTCTTTATCGCCAGGGCTAAAGGTAAGATTCTCACCTATTTGAAGGCCTGGTATTCCAACGGTGATAGGCGCATGATTTTCGCCTGCAAATCCCGGTTGAGTTTGCTCAATCATGGAAGCTATTTGTATTTCTCTTCTTGAAAGTACCTCTTGTTGAATAGAATCTTCATACCCTTGATTTGAAGGATTATAAAACACCCTTCCGTTAAGTGTATCGGGTAAATACTGCTGGTCAACCCAGTGGTCACGGTATGCATGAGGATACATGTAGCCTTTCCCATGACCAAACCCTTCTGCATCCCTACTAGAATCTCGCAAATGGTTTGGAACTTCTGCATCCTCTTGCTCAACTGCTTTTAGCGCATCAAAAAAGCAAAGTGTAGAATTAGATTTGGGGCAGGTTGCCAAATAGAGAGCTGCTTGGGTAAGCATAAATCTACCCTCGGGAAGTCCAATTCTATCAAAGGCTGCAGCACAAGACTGTACCACTGTGATTGCATTTGGGTCTGCAAGGCCTGTGTCTTCACAAGCAGATATTATCATTCGCCTAAAAATAAAATGTGGGTCTTCTCCTGCGCGGAGCATTCTTGCCATCCAATACATTGCAGCATCAGGGTCTCGTCCTCTTAGGCTTTTTATAAAGGCGCTAATTATATCGTAGTGATAGTCGCCGTCTTTATCGTATAACACTACCTTTCTTTGAATGCTTTCTTCTGCGGTTTCCACCGAAACAAAAATAGTACTACCAAGAGGCGGCTGAATTGGCTCAATAGTTGGCTGCCATTTTTCGGGCGTTGTTTGAACGGCAAGCTCAAGTGCGTTTAATAAACTTCGCGCATCGCCATTTGCCGTTTCTACAAGGTGCTCTAATGCTCCCTCTTCAAACTCTACATTCCAATTACCATAGCCCCTTTCTTTATCACTAAGGGCAGCCTTTGCGGCATTAAATAAATCATCTTTTGTAAGAGACTTTAATTGGAAAACACGGCTTCTACTTACAAGAGCTTTATTTACTTCAAAAAAGGGATTTTCGGTAGTTGCACCTACAAGAATAATGGTTCCATTTTCTACCCATGGCAAAAGGGCATCTTGCTGGCTTTTGTTCCACCTATGCACTTCGTCTACAAAGAGAATGGTACGCTTTTGATATAGTTTTCGCTGTTCATCGGCTTGTGAAATAGCTTCTCTGATATTTTGAACGCCCGTTAATACAGCATTAAGTGTAACAAATATACTTTTAGTGTGATTTGCAATAACGCGTGCAAGAGTTGTTTTCCCAGTTCCTGGAGGGCCGTAAAAAATAACGGATGTTAATTGGTCTGCAGAAATTGCTCGGCGCAAAAGCCTGCCCTTGCCAACAATGTGATCTTGCCCAATATATTCATCTAGGGTGCGAGGTCTCATACGAGAGGCAAGAGGCCCATCATTTGCTTTTGCTGTTTGACTATCGAACAAATCCATGATATTAGTATAGCAGAATAATTAATAATTAACAATTAATTTTGTATAATTATTTTAGTTTTTACTTCATGTGCTTACATGCCCACGCTTTGGCTACTTTTTATACTCAAATGCGCAAGTACCATGTCGTTTAAAGGCATTAGCGAATATGAAAGGTGGGTTACCGATGGAGATTTGGTCGCACAGGCTAGAAGTGAACTGGATCGGGTGTGTAGGTAGTAATATCCCGATCAATGATGATTAAACCATGTGAAGGTACTTCAGTTTCTTCAAACAAAATCACGTCATCACCAAAGTTCGCAACAACTCTAATATCATCACCATACTGTGTTAATTGCACTTTGCCGTCCGCAGTCAAGTTTTGA
>CAYJFX010000110.1:3841-5521 GCA_964369735.1 uncultured Treponemataceae bacterium | reverse complement strand
GACACGTCCATTCTACGCTTAATGTAGTGTAGGCTCTCTTTGCTCTCTCTTCATTACCAAAAACACCAAAAACACTAGCTCCTGACCCACTCATCTGCGAATATTCAGCACCACAGGACTCTAACCCCCTAAGGGCATCACCTATACACGCATACTTATTCACAAGCAAATCAGTAAAACTATTATTAAAACTCCAGCTCGTAACTTGCTTTCGGTAAACATCCTCTACCTCAGACAAGTTAATAAACCTTGGTGTTCTACTATTATCTTGTTCATCAAAACACTCGAAAGCAATTTTAGTGGAACTATGCACATCTGGCATTACCACTACAAAAAATAAATCGCTTCTCATCGCAATTTGCTGAACATGTTCCCCGCGACCCGTTACGATAGCTGCTCCACCATATATAAAAAAGGGAACATCACTACCAACCTTTAATGCAATGGCTACTTTTTCTTTTTGGCTTAATTTTGTTTTACACAAAATATCTAAGCCTTCAATTAAAGCTGCCGCATTTGAAGATCCACCGCCAAGCCCTGCACCAGAGTAAATTCTCTTTGTGAGCTCAACATGTATACCTTTGGTTGTTCCAGTATAGTTGCAAAATGCTCTATACGCAACAGTCAGCGTGTTCTCAAGCGGTAGATTAATTGAAGTTGCAGTTATATCACATATACCTTTTTGTTCGGTTTTTGTAATTACCAGTTCATCAAAAAAATCAATTGCTTGAAATAAACTTTCAATATCGTGATAACCATCCGCCCTTCTTGGATGAACCTTCAAATGCAGATTCAACTTCGCAGGAGATTTAATCATCACGCTATCTAACATAATTACATTATACAAAAATTTTTAAGTTTGTCAAAGGGTTTTGGATTATTTTATAAAAAAAAACTTTTTTTTATAAAAAAACAGTTGACACAAAAAGCATATGCCATTATGCTTAGAACAAGGAATAGTTATACAAGGAAGTGTCCAATGATTGCTAACACAACAACATCAGATAGCTTCATAGAGCTTGCTGATGCCTTTACAAGCTCGTATGATGATAACTTTGAAGACGATGATTATGATGGATTCGCAGATGATGATTTCTTAGACGACGACTTCAACAATCTCGATGATTTTGATCAAGAAGATGATGACGACTTCGATTACGAAGATGACGATTTTGAATACGATGACTATTCATAACACTTATCGTTAACCTCTTTAAACCAAACACAAATAAAAGCTTTTACTCAGTGTTCTATATTCTTATTTAGATTACCTTTTTTTATAATAAGCGCTCACCACCGTGCCATAGCTTTTCTAAATCATAAAATACCCGAGCATCTTGCGACAACAAGTGTACAACAATAATACCTAAGTCAATTAAGTTCCAATCGTCACCTGACGGCATTTTTCTATTTGGAACGTAAATTTCTAAGTCATTTTCTTTTGCATAGTCTTTTACTTGCTTGTACAGTCCCTTCCAGTGAGCACTGCTGTTCACTGTTGTAAGCACAAAGTAATCTGTCCATGAGTTCAATTTTGCAACATCTAAAACCATTGTATCGGAGCCCTTATAATCAGTTAATAGATTTGCTATTTCCACCGCTTTTTCAGCATTTGTTTTCATGTTTTCTCCTATAAAAAGACATGGAAAAAACTTCCGTTTTTGAACATGACTTTTTTCA
>CAYJFX010000110.1:0-3741 GCA_964369735.1 uncultured Treponemataceae bacterium | reverse complement strand
TCTCAAATGAATGGAGAGGCACCATCTGTGCCACGACATTCATTAATTCTCCTATAAAAAGACATGGAAAAAACTTCCGTTTTTGAACATGACTTTTTTCAAGCCAATTTCGCACTTTAGTAAGAAATTGGCAGTAAATACTGAGTTTGCAATGCAAACTCTCAAATGAATGGAGAGGCACCATCTGTGCCACGACATTCATTAATTCTCCTATTATAACTATTATTCACAGAAACTGCAAACACGGCTTTATAGGTACGTTAACATGGATTTCAATCTCACCGTACATACCTTCCGTCAAAATCTGTTCCTAAAACAATAGTATAGTCAACAAGCCTATTACTTTCGGAAACAGTTGTATCAACTTCTGGCTGCACAATATTAGTGCAGCGAATAAAATCTCCCAAAGCTTTTGCAACTTCTTCATTGCCAATATGATCAATAATAAAGGTTTCTTCATGGTCATTTCTATCTGCATTTATAGTGCTTACCACATCGTAACCTGTACTTCTTAAAAGACTTGATGTGTTTCTCGCAAGTCCTTGGATAGTTGTACCATTTTGTATTTCCAATGCATATACCCTACTAAAGGTTGCTTCTGAAACAAGGGCTAATACCGTTTGCTGCAGTACATCTTTTATTAATTGCCCGTCATTGTATGGAAATAGAAGTGTTTCACCATCCACTGACCTCTCAGAGCCAGTAATTACCTGAGGAAAGAGCCTCTCTGCATCTACATGAGAAATTGTTTCTAATAAGTTATAAAAATCTCTTGAATCGATGTTTGCTCTCATGTGGTCTTCATAATATTTAAATGTATCGTCATTAAAAATATCATTAGCGTTTTCGCCTAGCGCTTTAAAAAAAGCAACAATGGTATTCCTTGCCCGAAACTCTTTATCAGAAGAATCTTCAAGCTCGCCTTCATAGGTTAGATATGTTACAACTTTATCCCCATCAAGCTTTATTTGCCCTGAAGGTAACAAGTAGTAAACTCCATTGATAACATCATCTATTGGCGACTGAACAGAAACGTCTAACCCGCCCAATCGATCAGTTAAAACAGCAAAATCGTCTAAGCCAATTTCAATTGAAAATGGAATTGTCATATCAACCAATGTTTCTATTTCTGCTCTATAGACATCTATCCCTCGTTCTTCGTATACCGCATCTAGCCTATCGACCCTACCAAGGCTCGAATAAATTCCCCCTGTGTTTCCCAAAATATCGATTAAAGCTCCTCGCTGGGAAACTGGGTAATAAGTCAAGATAGTTGTAGACATGGCTTCACCACCATCCTCAACAACTAAAAGCAGCTTGATTATTTGATCGGTTTCTAAAACTTCTTCTACTATGTTAGTACGTAATGCGACAAAAACCGTAAAAGACATCACGCTTAGAATCACAATAATGAGAACAATAAAAATTACATGTCTACCAAAGGGTAATACCACTTTCGCCATTATAAACTCTCCAACATACGTAAAAACACATTACGCGTATATTACTCAAATATCCATAGCGCTTCGGGAAAAACCTCTTCATCTTTTTTCCTTCGCACTTCTATTATTTCTTTTAACACACTAAATAAGAGACTGTCTAAATCTAATTTTAGCAGATTTTTCATTTTTGAAGAAGACATATAGGGCCTTTCTGGCTCAATTTTATCTGCCACGCAAACAATTTTTGCAATATTGCACATATTTTTTTTTCCAAATGTATGAAACTCAACCGCTTCTAACACCTCTTTATTTTTTATTTTAAATTGTTTTTGTAACACAATTGAGCATACCTTACCATGAAGAATAGATGGTTTTTTTTTCTCAGTTTGTGACAAAACGAGCTTATTTTTATGCGCAAAACGCTCCAGCATTTTTTTATCAAATTCTTTACACATATCATGACAAAGACCTGCAAAATACCCAATCCGTCCATCTTCGCCATAATGTTCGCATAATTCTTTGGAAAGCTTTGCCACACGCAGAGAATGCTCATAACGGTGAATTGAAAGCGAGGTAAGGACATATAAACGAACTCGCTCAATTGAGTCGTCACTTAGCGTCTTTAACATACAAATTCCTGTCTATAATATATTTATATACACAAGCAGGCACTAATTCTTCCCAGTCTTTGCCATTCTTTATATTGTTTCGTATCCCTTCGGAGGACACATCGACAATAGCATTGTGCATTACCGTATGATTAAATGGAAAATCTAAGGTATTCGCCATGGGCTGCAACCTTGTTGCAAGGAGAACCCTTGTACTACGTACAAGCGCTTGCACATCTTGCCAAAGGTGAAATCCAGATACTAGATCATCACCAATTATTAACCCAATAGGACCTTCAAGGCTTCCAATGTATTTTTTTTCTAAGTAAGAAACAGTGTCAATTGTATATGACACACCCTTTCGTTCAATTTCACATGGTTCAAGATAAAACTCTTCCCTTGTGCTAATGGCCATTGCAAGCATTTCAAGTCTATTTTCAGTACTAGCACCAGACGCGATCTCTTTATGGGGAGGATTATACGCTGGGACAAAAGCTACTGTATCATAACCTAGTTGATTAACTGCGCAATTTGCAAGAGAAAGATGCCCATTATGGACAGGATTAAATGATCCACCCAGTATTGCAAGCTTCATTATTCACTTCCGGGATACTGCACCATTTCATCGTCATCTTCTGTATATATCGAGCGAGCTTGTAAAAAAGCACTTTGTATGTGGATGGGCTCATCCGTGTTTTTTGAAGTTGCACGAAGCCCTTCTTCTACAAGTGTAATTAAAGCTTGCTTGACTTTATCTAAACCTTCTTTACTATGCACCGACATTGGAAGACACACATGGTTTTTATATTTTGCAGCAAGTTCTGCTGCTCGCACAGCTGCACCATCTACATCAATTTTATTACATAATATAATACTTGGCTTATTTAATATTGGCTTAGAAAACGACTCGAGTTCTTCTTGTAATTTTTCATACGCATCAAGATAATTATCATCTGAGCAATCAATTAAAAAAGCTAATCCTTGCGTCCTTGAAATATGTTTTAAAAACCGTATACCTAAACCTGCACCATCGCTAGCGCCTTCAATTATACCAGGAATATCTGCAATAACAAACGAATCTTCTTCATTAACATGTAAAACACCTAAATTGGGTATTTTTGTTGTAAATGGATATGGAGCTATTTTTGGGCGTGCATTAGTTAAAAAGTCTAGCAATGATGATTTACCTGCATTGGGAAAACCAACAAGGCCTATGTCTGCCATTATACTCAATTCAATTCGAAGTTTTTTTACTTCTCCATCCCCACCTGGGTTCGCCCTTCTTGGAGCTTGTGTGACTGAACTTTTAAAATGGACATTACCCCATCCGCCGTTCCCGCCTTTGAGGTACATAAATTCTTCATCTTCACTTTCAGTTGTAAATTCACATACAAAAACGCCTGTTTCTGCATCAACAACCCGTGTTCCTGGCGGCAAAAAAATAAATACATCTTCGCCATCGGCACCGTAGCGATTACTACCACTACCGTCACCACCGTTTTTAGCTTTAAAAACACGTTGTTTGCGTAAATGAGATAATGTTCTGAGATTTCTTTTTACACGAAATATGACATCGCCGCCACGACCGCCGTCGCCACCTGCAGGCCCGCCATTGGGTACATATTTTTCACGCCTAAACGCTATGCACCCATTACCACCTTTGCCGGAACGAACTTCAATGACAGCTTCGT
>CAYJFX010000109.1:0-5581 GCA_964369735.1 uncultured Treponemataceae bacterium | reverse complement strand
AAATTGGTGTTATTGCAGGATCTTATGTTACACAAGGGCTTATTACAAGAACAAGTAGCGTAAATATTATTCGTGAAGGTATTGTAATTTACTCAGGTAAGGTCACATCTCTTAAACGATTTAAGGATGATGCAAAAGAAGTAACATCTGGCTATGAATGTGGTGTAGGAATTGATAAGTGGCAAGACATTCAAGTTGGAGACCAGTTTGAAGTATACAAACAAGTTGAAGTAGCACGCAAGCTTGGCGATACCTTAGAAGAAGAAGCTAAAAAAGCTAAGAAAGCAAAAAAAGATAGTGAAGCTTCAACATCTGAGGAAGAATAATCATGGGTGAGTTTAGACTCGTTCGTCTCGGAGAACAAATCCGAGACGAAATATCCAAAATGATTATGCAAGGCTATGTAAAAGATCCTAGGGTATCTACCTTTTTAAGTATTAATAGGGTTGAAGTTACGCGGGATCTTGGCTTTGCAAAAGTGTATGTTTCGAGCTTTATGAAAGATACTTCGATTGAAAAGGGTGTAAAAGGTTTACAGAGCGCAGCGGGCTATATTCAAACGAGCTTAAGTAAAAAGTTAAGCCTTAGGCAATTTCCTAAACTAACTTTCATTGTTGATACCAGTATAAAAGACGGAATGAGTATGGTTCAAACTCTTACAGAGCTTGAAAAAACTCACGATACAGAAGAGACTAAATCAGAAGGTGGATCCGCAGATTACGCAGATTAATGGGATTTCTACTCATAGCTCCACAGTAAACAAACAAAAATACAGTCTTTTTATGTCTATGAAGCTAAACGATATTTATTTCTATGTTTCTAATAAAAAAGAAGAAATCTGCGCCATTCTAGCGAAATCTGCGGATAAAAAAAGTAAGAGGTAAGGAATGGCTGTAGACAGTAAAGCTTCAGGAATTGTTCTTTATGCTAAAAAGCGCGGCCCCACCAGTTTTAACTCTCTCAATCACATTAAAAAGGCACTTAATACAAAAAAAGTTGGCCATACAGGTACGCTTGATAGTTTTGCTGAAGGCTTACTTGTTGTAATGGTTGGAAGCTTAACAAGGCTTGCTTCTCATGTAACAGCATTTGACAAAAAATATGAAGCCATCATTGCATTTGGAAAAGAAACCGACACGCTTGACCCATTTGGAAATGTTACCGAAACAAAAGAACTACCAAAAATAGAAGAGTTTAGAAAGTCGGTGGAAAAATATACAGGCACCATTGAACAATACCCTCCACAATATTCTGCAATACACATAAATGGAAAAAGAGCGAGTGATATTGCTCGAACAGGTAAAAAGGTTGATATGCCTTCACGCAATGTGTGCGTGTATTCAGCCACAATACATGATGTGCTTGAAATCGAGGGGCGCATTGCTTATGCAAAGGTTTCATTTCATGTATCGAAGGGAACATATATAAGGAGCCTTGCAAGAGATATTGCAAAAGACTGTGCATCATGTGCACACCTTATAGCTCTTCGAAGAACTGCTGTTGGTTCTTTTGGGTTGCATAAGGCCGTGGGATATGATGATTTGCAGGACTTTAGTATTGATACAGCAATAAAACAGTTAGATAACAAAACAAAAAATCAAGATGAATGCGATTATACTAATGAAATAAAGAAAAGTCTTTATTTCATGACTGAATCTCTTGCGAAAGAGTGTGGTATGAATGTAGCTTATCTGTTACAAGAGCATAGCTTTAGTTTTTATAATGGTAAACCTCTAAAGAGTTCAATGTTTGCAAAACTTGAACATGAGACAAACAAAAGTATTGCAGTTTTTGATGCCAATAAGTTTTTTATTGGCGTTATAGAGTATAGAGATAATAAGCTCAGCTACGGATATGTAATCCCACAAACATAAAAAAAGTCACCTTACGGTGACTTTTTTTATTACAGCTTAGTATATTAGTTAGTAGTTACTGGGTTTACACCAGTTGCAGCATATGTTCCTGCAACCATACCAAATGCGTTTGCATCAGCATCAGCGTTTGAACCAAGTCTGTTTGTTCCGTGGATACCACCTGTTACTTCACCTGCAGCAAAGAAACCAGGAATTACGTTTCCATTTGAATCTAATACTTCAGCGTTAGGAGTAATTGTTACACCACCCATTGTGTGGTGAACTGATGGCCATTGTGGAATTGCATAGTATGGGCCTTCTTCAATTTTTACCATTGATGATGCCATTACTTTTCCAAATTCTGGGTCTTCTTGGCTATCAATATAGCTATTGTGGTTTGCGATTGTATTTTCAATTGTTGCACCATCAATATTGATAGTTTTACCTTGATATGTTTGCGCATTAATATTTTCAGCTAATTCTTCATATGTAGCACCTTGGATAATTCGTCCAGTATCTAAACCTTTTTGAATATCTGAATCTGGTACCCATGAAGCAAGTTTACGGTTAAAAATTGAGAATGTAGTTGTTCCACCAGTTGCAACTGCAGCATCTGAACATACGTCTCTTCTTTCACCTTCGTTTACATATCTTTCGCCGTTTTCATCAACATATACAATACCATAGCTAGGTCCAGTAAAAGGAATTACAGCAACTGTATCCAATACACCGTTGTTAGGATCTGCAAAAGGATATCGTTGGATGTATTGTAAGTCACGTGTACCTGCTCCAAGGTCCATAGCCATTACTAAACCTTCACCAGTTGCACTAGGTGCATTAGTAGTAGGAATGCCATCATCTAATTTAGAATCATAACCACTTCTCATTTCAACATTTGCACCAAAACCACCAGTTGCAAGAATAACACCCTTTTCAGCCTTAATAGTTTTTAAGCCATCAGCTGTTGCAACTTGAATACCAACAACTCTATCACTGTCCATGAAAATTTGAACAAGTTTAGTGTTTGTTTGAATGTCAACACCAACATCTTTTGCCATTTTTTCTTGAACTGTAACTATATCTTGACCAATTGAGTTTTCAGTTACATAAGTTCTAAAACCATAGTGTCCACCTGGGCGTGCTAATGTTTCACGTACTTCCAAGCCGTTTTCTAACAATTGGTCAAAATACATTGGTGACCCATAAACCATAACTTCAACAAGCTCTCTTTGTGGAAGGTTATCCCCACCAACAATTGTGTCTTCAATGTGTTGTGCAGCTGTGTCTGGCTCAAGGTTAAATTTTTCTTGAAAGTCAGCAGCAATTGAACTTGTATAGGCAGCATATTGTCCACCGTTGATAGCTGAGTTACCACCGATACGTGGCATTTTTTCGATAAGAACTGTTTCAGCTCCATTTGCTTTTGCAGCGTGTGATGCAGCTAAACCAGCAAAACCACCACCAACTACAACTACATCATATGTTTCGTCCCAAGTTGTAGGAACAGGATCATTTGTTAAAGGTGCGTTAAAAACTCCGCCAGCTGAACTAGCAGCACCTTTGTAATTATTCACATCTAATCCTGCTTCACTAATAGCTTTTTCTACTGCTTCTAAAATTGCTTTACTAGAAACTGATGCACCAGCAACATAGTCTAAAGCTATGCTTTGATTGTCAACAATTGCTTGTGGAATTGTGTTAAGTGCAGGATCTGCAATACCAGCTGTTTCTTTGTGCTCTTTTACTTCAACACTTTTAATTGAGTCTCCGTCAAAAACAACTTCAACAGACATCTCTCCACCAAATCCATTAGCTGTAGTTGTTACTTTAGTTCCACCACCACATGCTACGAATGAAAATGCTATTGCTATAAATAGAATAACACCAAATACTTTTTTCATTATTTTCTCCTAGTTGAATTAAGTAGTAAGAATATAACAAAACAGAGTGCTTTTGTCAATAAGTCTTTTTTTATCGAATAGCTTTATTTTATGTAATAAAATCACTTGCGCTATATGTAATCTAGGTTTATAATTATTATATGAGTATAATTAATGTAACAAAAGAAAACTTTGATGAAGTCGTTTTAAAGTCTAGTAAGCCTGTATTGGCTGACTTTTTTGCGCAGTGGTGCGGGGATTGTAAACGTATTACGCCTGCTTTAGATGTAATTTCCCAACAGCGATCTGAGTCGCTAGTAGTTGCTAAGATTGATTGCGAAGCAGAATCCGATTTAAAAGAAAAGTATGATGTAACAGCCTATCCTACTTTATATGTCTTTAAGAATGGTACGCATGGTGAAAAACTTATTGAACCGCCATCAAAAGCAGAAATTGATGCTTTTATCGACAGTCAGTTGTAAGGAGAATATTAAATGATTTACGACACAATTATTATTGGCGGTGGTCCTGCTGGCTACACCGCAGCTTTATACTGCACACGTGCAGGTTTTTCAACTTTAGTACTTGAAAAGTTATCCCCTGGTGGTCAAATGGCTACAACCGAAATTGTAGATAATTACCCAGGGTTTGAAGAAGGTATAGACGGGTTTGAACTTGGTATGAAGATGAAAGCATGTGCTGACAGATTCGGTGCCAAAACAGAGCTTGTTGAGGTAACTTCTGTAGATTTTTGTGAATGCATAAAAAAGGTAACAACAAATGAAGGCGTTTTTGAGGGGCGTACTGTTATAATAGCCACTGGTGCCTCTGCTCGAAAACTGGGGCTTCCTGAAGAGGATGGACTACGTGGAAAGGGTGTTGCTTATTGCGCTACCTGCGATGGTATGCTTTTTAAGGGAAAAGAAGTTTGCGTTGTAGGCGGTGGAAACTCTGCTGTTGCCGATGCCTTGTATTTATCAAAAATATGCACAAAGGTATCACTTATTCATCGTCGCGATGAGCTAAGAGCTAGTCCTATATATATGAAAGCACTTGAAAGTGAGGAAAATATTGACTTTGTTTGGAACTCAAAAGTTGCAAAAATTAACTCGTCTGATGAAAGCGGAAGAGAACTTGTTTCAAGCGTTACGGTTGAAGATATTAAAACAGGCGAAAAAAAAGATATTTCTTGCCAAGGTGTTTTTATTACCGTAGGGCGAAATCCAAATACTGAAATTTTTAAAGATTTAATACCTTTAGATGGCGCTGGCTATATTATTGCAGGGGAAGACTGTAAAACAAATATTGAAGGTGTTTTTGCTTGCGGTGATGTTCGCACAAAACTCTTGAGGCAAATTATTAATGCTTGTGCAGATGGTGCAAATGCTTCACGTTATATAGAGGATTATTTGTTAACACATACAGATGGCGTTTCGATGTAACTTATAGTTGCCCAAAAAAAAGGTGCAAGCTTTATGCTTGCACCTTTTTTTATGTATCTAACGTAAAGTAGTATATTCTATATTAGCAACTACACCCATTGTAGTAATAAGAATGAAGTTCTTGAAATATTAAATAATGCAAAATATTTCATAAACTAAGAAAATTTAACTTGACAAATCAAATTTCAAGATATATAATAATTGTATAACAATATACAAATATAATAATTTGTTAAAGGAGGAAGTTTTATGAACTTCAAAAAAATTACTCTAGCTTTGGTTGTGATCTTTGTATTATTTGCATCATCATGTGCTAAAGAAGAAACCAATGATTCTAGTTTGAGGATTGCGTTTGTGCCTCAATTGATTGGTATCCCATACTTTACCGCAATGGAAGAAGGTGGGA
>CAYJFX010000108.1:1319-5707 GCA_964369735.1 uncultured Treponemataceae bacterium | reverse complement strand
CATCCTTATTTTTAATAGTTCAAGCTAATTAGTCTATTTCTGTACAGTATACTTAACTATAACTTTTTATCGTGTCAAGAGTTTTTTTATCAAGTTTTAAATATTTTTGATTTTCAGGCAAAATACATGAGTATTTACATAATACTGCAAATAGTATCATTATTGCTATCTCTGACAAATAATGTTCAATATAGTTTTTATTCCTAACATCGTGCACTTGTTTACGTTTTTTTTATACCTTGGTTTCGATAACTGTAACTTACTCTATCAATCGAGCGTGTTGTAATAGTTTATTTCTATTGTAAACTATGTACGAATTTGCTATAATTGTTTTACTCATGAAAAAAAATACAAATAAGCATAACAATATAGTTCAGCAAACACTTCCAAATAATATTTCACTTATTACAGAAACGGTTGATACTGCAAAAACAGTTTCAATAGGTTTTTGGTTTTTATGCGGTTCTCGTTATGAAAAAAAGAATGAAAGTGGTATAAGCCACTTTGTAGAGCACATGCTTTTTAAAGGTACTAAAACACGCTCTGCTTTTGATATAGCTTCGAGTTTTGATAAGATTGGTGGTTACGTAAATGCTTTTACAGAACGAGAGCAAGTATGCTTGCATTGTGTTGTGCCAGCATTGCATGTTTCAACAGCCCTTAATGTTTTGTGTGACATGGTAGAAAACTCGACATTTTGCACAGATGAACTTGAAAGAGAACGAAAAGTAATTATGAGTGAAATTATTTCATCGCTAGATGATCCAGAGGAAACAGCACTTGATGCATCTATAGAGGCAGTTTGGCCCAATAATCCTATTTCATCATCGATACTTTCAACTAAAAGGGATATAAAAAAAATTACTCGTGACTCCATACTAGAGTGGTATACAACCTACTTTGTAAAAGGAGCCTTAATGGTGAGCATTTCTGGAAATGTAGAGAGTAAGGCTGTTTCCCAATGTTTGAAAAACCTTACAACAAAAAAACCAATTATGGAACATACAACAGAATTTTTACAACCAAGGTGGAACGGCGGCCTTCATTTTATTGAGGCTGACTTTCAACAAGAACAGATTTTTGCTCTTTATCCTATTGATGTTCCTCTTTCATATATTGATTACTATGCGCTTGCAATTGTTAATGCCTTGATTGGTGATACGATGAGTTCCCGCCTTTTTCAGTCTTTACGAGAAAAAACAGGGTCTTGCTACAGCGTGTATAGCTTTGTTTCTATGTATTCTGATTGTGCATATTGGTGT
This sequence comes from uncultured Treponemataceae bacterium, assembly GCA_964369735.1. Classification (GTDB taxonomy): domain Bacteria; phylum Spirochaetota; class Spirochaetia; order Treponematales; family Treponemataceae; genus CAYJFX01. The sequence continues at coordinate 4,445 of CAYJFX010000108.1, read as the reverse complement.
GCCTATGCTAGTGCATCAAAAAAAAATGTTGGAGCTGTTGTATCTTTGTTGCGAAATGAGTTAGCCTTGCTCTTAGATGAGGGTTTTTTAGACGATGAAATTCAATCTGCAAAAGAACACATTATAGGAGAGGAAATTATAGCAAGTGAAGATATGGAACAAAGAATGAAGTTTTTAGCAAAAACCTTTTTTCTTGGATTTGAACAAAGTAGTTTAGAGCAAACAATTCATCATATACGCTCAATTAGCCATGATGTTATTTATCGAGTGTTGAAAAATTTTTTACAAAAAGAAAAAGAGGCTCTTTTAGTGTATGGGCAAAGAGTGAGTGAAAAGGCTCGAAAAAGCTTACAAAATAAATAGATTTAATACTATTTATTACCTTTTTTCTTTTTAGGCTTAGGAACTTTTTTTAGTGGCTCTATAATACCAATTACTTTTTTTGAAAGATCAATGTTTTCAATCTCCAGTATGTAGTGCTCCTGTGCACCTTGATAAGGACTAGCTGTTTCTGCATCCTTCATTACTTCAGCTAGTTCATCAATCTTTTTTACATAAACAGTGTTATCGCATACCAACAATAATGGCTTGTCATTAACATAAATCATGTATTCGCCAAACATTTTTCTATAGCGAACAACACCTGTTTTATGAATTTGATCAACTACATACTCAATAAAATCTATACTCGATGCCATTTATATTTCTCAGGTTACAGAAGTTCCTGGTTCTACATCAGCTTCTGGTTTTAATAGTACACATGTTTTACCATCTTCTGTTTCAACGCATAAAAGCATCCCTTGAGACTCAATACCGCGCATTTTTCTTGGCTTTAGGTTTACAAGAACAATTATACGTTTTCCTACTAATTCTTCGGCAGTATAATAATCAACTAAGCTTGAAACAATTTGGCGTGGGTTTTCTTCGCCAGTGTTTACCATAATTTTGTACAATTTTTCTGCATTTTCTACTTTTTCACAACTAAGAACAGTACCTGCTCTCATATCAAGTTTTGCAAAGTCATCGTATTCAATAAAATCCTTCATATTTTCTCCAATTTTTACTTTAAATCCGCAGATTTCGCAGATTAATTTGATTTCTACCCTTAAATTTCATTAAACTTTTCACATACAAATAATACATTTTGTAAGTATATTATTACATTAAAAATAAAAATCTGCGTAATCCTTTAATCTGCGGATAACACATATTATTAATTACCCTCTACTCCCAGCCAAATGTCGCTGGTGGCTTATTAGTTATGTCATAATACAGCGCATCCACAAAACCTAATTTTTTAATTCTCTCTACTATTTTTTCTAGAACTGTACTTTCTAAATGTGCAAAGCGCGCTGTCATAACATCCTCAGAAACTACGGGCCTAAGTACTATAGAACAGGTGTTAGGTGCTGTACTGTATGGAATACACATTGTAAGATGCTGAAAAATAACACTGTATAAATTACTATTTTTAAGTTCATCAAGCACAATTGCATCAACTTCGCGAGTCATGTCGAGTCTATCTTTTGTGCAGTAGGCTTCATTTAGCATACAGTTTTCTTTTTCATAAAAGCAAAGCACCGTACGATTCACACCAGAAAGTGCATTTGTAATAAATGATGATGTTTTTTCTAATTTTTCCCAAAGTTCATTGCTCGGGAAAATTTCTTTATTAAAGTCTAATACTGCAGGAAAGCGGTATGTTCTAAAGTCGCCTTGAACTCCTACTGATTTTACAGGAAGCACCTTTTTTGATACTGCTCCAATTTCCATACTTGATATATCAAGGCTTTCAAATTCCTGTATCGAGGCATTAAAATCAACGCTTCCGTCTTTTCCTGTTTTATCATCTTTTGCAATAGAACCATCAGAGCACAAAACATTAATGCTTAATCCAGGCCCAGGGAAGGGGTGTCTAAACACAAGTTCATTGCTAAGTCCAAGAATTGTACCTACTACTCGAACCTCATCTTTGTATAAGTCTTTTAAAGGTTCAATAATGAGGCCTTTTTCTATTAAAGCTTGTATTCCTTCAACTCTATTATGGTGTGTTTTTATTACGTGAGAATTTTTTGTGCCACCTGATTCAATGATGTCTGGATACAAGGTCCCTTGTCCTAAAAGCCAGTCATCTTCATGTAAATCAAGCTTTTTGATAACATCATCACGTACCGTTATAAATGTTTCTCCTACTGCGTGTCGCTTTTTCTGTGGGTCGGTCAAACCTTTTATAGCATGTAAGAATGTCTCTGACGCATCTTCAACTATGAAATTATTAAAGCCAAAGTCTTTATATCTTTTTGCAATAATGTCACTTTCATTCTTTCTCATAAACCCGTTATCGATATGAAGCCCTAAAACTCTATCTTGCCCCAAAGTATTGTTTAAAAGGGCAAATGCAACCGTTGAGTCCACGCCGCCTGACAAAAAGAGAAGTACTTTTTTACCTTCTGCAGTTTTTTTTATATCATCACCTATTGCTTGTAGAACGGCGTCTTGGCTCCAATTTTTTTCCATTTGGCAAAAACGAGCAAAGTTTTCAAAAATAGTGTCTCCGCACGGGCTATCTTTTACTTCTGCATGAAATTGCAAACTAAAGCGTTTGCGATTTAAATCTTGTAGGGCAGCATACTCGCAATCCTTGGTAAAAGCAATTTTTTCAAAGCCAGCTGCTAAACTTACGACGGCATCTTGATGGCTCATCCATACTTGCTCGTCACATTCTAATTTTTCAAAAATTGGACTTGATGCACAATCATTAGAAAGGAGTCTTGCAAAACCAAATTCCCCAACTTCAGCTTTTTCTACCTTTGCGCCATAAAATTTTGCCATTAACTGGTGGCCGTAGCATGTTCCTAAAATGGGAATGGGTAAGCCAAATATTTTTTCATTGAACTCAGGTATGTTTTTTTCATATACAGAAGACGGCCCACCAGATAACACAATTCCTTTTGCACCCTCTAAGCTTTCTATATCACATGAGGGTAGGGCAATTTCGGAATAATAACCCATGAGACGAAAACGCTTTGCAATGAGGTGGGCATACTGACTTCCAAAATCGAGTATCACTATTTTCTGTCTTTGTTCCATATTTTCTCCGATTTATTTATCCTACATTGGGAGGTG
>CAYJFX010000108.1:0-1309 GCA_964369735.1 uncultured Treponemataceae bacterium | reverse complement strand
CATTTGTTTTAGTGTAGCACCCACAAAGTCTTTAAATAAGGCTTGTGGTTTATTTGGGCGAGACTTAAATTCAGGATGAAATTGTCCAGCTACCATCCAAGGATGTTCTTTTTTATCAATTTCAACAATTTCTACCAAATCCCTTTCAGGATTCAACCCGCTGACTTTAAGCGTTGATTTTGCAAAACTGTCTCTATAGTCATTGTTAAACTCATAGCGGTGGCGATGTCTTTCCCATACAAGCTCTTTACCATAGGCTTTGAGCGCAAGGCTGCCTTTTGAAAGTTTGCATTCATATTTACCGAGCCGTAATGTTCCACCGAGTTGTTTTCCTTTTTGGTCAGGCATTAGGTCAATTACAGGATGCGCTGTGTCTTTATCCATTTCTGTTGAATGGGCACCCTTGAGCCCAAGCACGTTTCGAGCGTACTCGATAACAACAATTTGCATACCAAGACAAATTCCAAAATATGGTATCTTTTTTTCACGAGCATATTTTGCGGTTAATATCATCCCTTCAACGCCACGCGTGCCAAATCCACCAGGTACAATAATTCCATTTGCACCCTTAAGTTTTTCTTTTACCGTTTTTTCATCTACTAATAATTCAGAATCTACCCAGTCAATTTCAACTTTAGCATTGTGGTATATCCCCGCATGAATGAGTGATTCAGCTACCGATAAATACGCATCATGAAGTTCTACATATTTTCCAACTAACGAAATCTTCACGGTTTTTTTTGGGTTGTAAAGTTTGTTTACTATTTTTGTCCATTCTGATAAATCTGCTTTTTTACACTCTATGTCGAGTGTTTTGCAAAGTGCGTCACCCAAGCCTTCGTTTTCCATCATTAATGGAACTTCATAAATGGATTCTGCATTTAAGTTTTGAACAATTGCCTCTACTGGTACGTTACAAAAAATTGCAAGCTTTTCACGTGTTGCAGAATCAATTGGTACTTCACTTCGTAGCATAATGATGTCAGGTTGAATTCCAAGGCTCGACAAATCCTTTACACTGTGTTGCGTTGGCTTTGTTTTGAGTTCTTGAGCACTTTCTATGTATGGAATTAACGTTAAGTGCACATAGGCACAGTTTTCAAATCCTACCTCATAGCGGATCTGTCTTATAGCTTCAACAAATGGAAGAGATTCAATATCACCTACAGTACCACCAACTTCGGTAATTATTACATCAGGCTCAGGGTTTTCATCTGTTGCTTCAGTTTCTGGAAGCATTAAACGGCGCCTAAGCTCATCGGTAATATTTGGAATAACTTGCACCGTTTTTCCGTTGTAACCACCTTCG
>CAYJFX010000107.1:0-5750 GCA_964369735.1 uncultured Treponemataceae bacterium | reverse complement strand
CTTGGCCAACAGCCTTCACAAAGCTTCAAGAAAGTATTTTAACAATACACGAAGCTACTGTATATGATTCAATAGAAGCAAACCATGTAACCACAGCTGCAAAAGAAGGAACCATAATAGGAATAGATAAACAATATGGCATTTTATTCCAAACAGGTGATGGCATTTTAGCTGTGCAAAACTTGCAAAAACAAGGCAAAAAAGCTATGAATTGGAAAGATTTTATTAACGGTGCAAAAAACTTAGAAGGACAGTGTTGCACTAATCCATAAAAATCGGCATAATACAAGAACAGAGGTATATATGAAACTACTTAAAAACCTTTCTCAAATTAAATTGAAATTAGATTTAAAAAACCTAGATGACTTATTTAATAAAAATTGGAAATTTTTATTAAAAACCCTTATAGTTTTTTTTATTATTACTGGCTTAAGTGCACTAGCAATCTTTTTTGCTGTTGTACAAAGTCCAGAACAAGTCCTTGTACCTGAAGTTGTAGGCAAGGATTTAACTGTAGCCTTACAAGAAATGCAAGTAAAAGAGCTCTATCCTAAAATACAACTTCGTTACTCTGAAACAAGCGAAGAAAAAGGGCTTGTGTTAGAACAAAGTCCTTCTGCTGGAGCAATTGTAAAGGCAGGAAGGCGCATAAACCTAGTTGTGAGTCAAGGCGCTATTCTTGACCGTGTAGGCGATTATGTAGGCTTACAGGTTGAAGATTTACGTGCTCAATTACAAACACTTTTTGCAGCCTCAAGTAATCCTATGATACGTATTCCTGATGTTATTATGTTCCAGCCAGATGAATCTGAACCAGGGACAATTTTGGAACAAAATCCTCCTGCTAACACAAATATTTCTCGGCCAATTACGCTTGAGCTTGTTGTGTCTTCTGGCTTAGATGATGATACTGCACGTATTCCAAACATAGCGGGGCTTTCACTAAATGATGCGCTTTTACAGCTTTCTCGAAATAAAGTTATATTTATGTTCACGCCACAAGCAATGACAGATGGGCAAGAACCAGGAACCATTGTTTCACAAACATGGCCCTCTGGCGGTGAAGAATCCGTTCCGATTTATACCCGGGTTAATTCCATCATTGCACTTCCTAGTGAGCCTGTTGATGGTATTGTATACGGCCTTGTACAAGAAGTACTCCCCCAATATCCGTATGCTTTAGAACTTAACCTTGTGGCAAGTCCTCCTGATGGAGATGATTATTCAATTGTAACACTCTTTCATACAGGCCGAGAGTTAACAATTCCTTATGCTGTCCCCCAAGGAACACGGCTTACCCTGATGGCACAAGAAAACGAAGTGCTTAATTTCATAGTACAATAAATAAAAAAAAGGTTCAGTTATAAAACTGAACCTTTTTTAGTGTAAAAACAATCTCTCTATTTCCAAACTTTTGGTAAAACAACAATCCCGGCAACAAAAAGAACTAACACAGTAATCCAAGCTGCAGCAAGGTTCATAAATACACCGCCAACAATGAATCCCACAAAAGAACAAACTGCAATAAAGAGTGCATATGGTAACTGTGTTGTTACATGCTCTAGGTGAGGACAACTTGCACCTGTTGAAGAAAGAATTGTAGTATCTGAGATTGGAGAGGCATGGTCACCAAATACGGCACCGCCAAGAACTGCAGAAATACAAATAAATGAAACATTTACAATTTCCGTTGCTGCAAAACCTTGTCCAACTGCAACACCAGTGGCAATAGGCATTACAATTGGAATCATAATACCAAAGGTTCCCCAGCTCGTACCTGTTGCAAAGGCAATAACGGCAGAAAGAATAAAAACAATAGCAGGAATAATCCAAAATGGAAAGCCACTTGAAATAACTGCTTCTGAAAGGTAAACTCCTAAACCAAGGCCACCATCTGCAGGAGATGACTTAATGATAGATCCTATAGACCATGCCATTGTTAAAATAATAAGTGCAGGAATCATAGATTTAATCCCGTTTCTTAGTGCTTCACCAGCTGTATGCAATGTCATTAATTTTCGCACTAAATAATAAAGGTACGTGATGAAGATGGTAAAAATTATAGCGTAAAAAAGTGCATATGAAGAATCTGTGTTGTTAAAAGCATCTCCAAGCGACATAGAGCCAATAGCTTGCCCAAAGGTTAAAACTGTTTCTCCATCAATTGCACCCAACCAAGTTACAACAGGAAAAAAGAGAACTGCACTAACAATAAGCACAATAATAGGAAAAAGCATGTCAATTGGCTTTGCTTTTTCATTTGATTCTTCTTCAATGTCACCAGAGGTTACACCATATAATTCTTCGTTCCAAAGCTTTCCTGTTTTCTGTGTAAAAGCTTCAGAGCGAGCCATTGGACCAAAGTCTCTTTTTAAGAAAATTACGGTAAGAACCATCAACAAGGCGGTAAGCGCATATAAGTTGTATGGAATAGACCGAACAAAAAACTCTAGGTCAGTCATACCTAAAATATCAAACCCTTCCGATGAGCGAATAATAGACATAACCGTTACAACCCAGCTCGAAATAGGAGCCAATATGCAAATAGGTGCTGCGGTAGAATCCAATATATATGAAAGTTTTGCGCGTGAAACATTATTTTTATCATTTATAGGGCGCATAACAGTACCTACTGTTAAAGAGTTAAAATAATCATCTATAAAAATTATTATCCCAAAAACAAAAGTCATAAATTGTGAGCTTGTACCAGTACTTAGCTTTGAAGAGGCCCACCTGCCAAAAGCTCCCGCTGCTCCTGTTTTTGAAAGCATTCCTACTAAAGCACCTAATAAGGCACAAAACAAGAATATACGGATATTCCAACCATCTGCTAAAGAACCTGCTAATAAATCTGTTAAATTCATTAAAGCGATAGCGGGATTTCCTCCTGCAACAATAAGGGTACCTGATAAAATTCCTAAAAAAAGTGATACAATTACATCTTTTGTAATAAACGCAAGCACAATTGTTAGTAAAGGTGGTATTAGACCCCACATACCAAAATGTTCCATAAATCCTCCATGCAAAAAGCGCAAAACAGAGATTTTCTTGTCTCGCCCTCTTTCATAAAATAGTAATCTATTGTAATATTATCATGTAATTGATTTTAAATATAGTATGTTTATGCAAAAACATTGACAAAAAAGTATATTTTTACAAGTAAAACAGGAAAAACCATGAAAGACACAAAAATTTGTTTATGTTTAACAGAATCTACCCTGAGAAAAAATTTAGAAGTTTTAAATGAATATCGAAAATGGATAGACATTGCCGAGCTGCGTGCAGATTTTTTAACACCTGACGAAGCCCTGAATATTCGAAAATTCCCAGAACTTGCAAAAATTCCAACCATTTTAACCATTAGAAGAACTTGTGATGGTGGGACGTTTTCAGGAGGAGAGTCAGGAAGAACAACCATTTTTGCACGTGGCCTTTCTTTTGCAGACCAAGATGCAAGCAAAAACTTCGCGTATGTTGATTTAGAAGAAGACTTCAATGTACCTAGCCTTCAAGATGCAGCCCTAGCTTTTAATATCAAAGTTATCAGAAGTTATCACAATATGACTGACTCAAACTTTGACTTTAATGAAAAAATGTTAAGCATGAAAAAAACTGGTCACGAAATTCCAAAAATTGCTTGTATGGCAAACAGCCTTGTAGATGTATCAAAAGTGTTCAAAGAAATGAAAAACGTTGACTATGACCATATTGTTTGTGCAATGGGCAACTACGGTGTTTCCACGAGAATTCTTGCAAAACAGCTAGGCTCATTTTTAACCTATTGTTCGCCACCAAACACCGATTTTATGACAAATGTAATTGGCCACATTGATCCCATAAAACTCAATGACCTTTATGGATTTAGAACAATGACTAAAAAAACAGAAATTTTTGGTGTAGCTGGATACCCTCTTACAAAAACAGATAGCCCAAGAATACACGGTGCAGGATACAGAAACCACGGCTTAAACGCAGTGTATGTTCCATTTAAAGCAAAGACGGTGCAAGAGGTTATAGACTTAGCAGATGAAACTGATGTTAAGGGGCTCTCTATAACAGTACCTCATAAAGAAACAATCATTGAGATGCTATCAGAAGCTTCAAAAGAAGTAGACGTAATAGGAGCATGTAATACAATCCATAAAGAAAAGAACGGATGGAAGGGATACAATACTGATGCAGGTGGATTCAAAAGAGCACTCGTAGAATTCCTTGGCACAGATAAATTAAAAGGAAAAAAAGTTTCAATAATTGGGGCAGGGGGTAGTGCAAAAGCCGTTGCCTATGCTCTTTATGAGCTTGAATGTGATGTATGCCTTTTTAATAGAACTATTATAAAAGCTCGCAACATTGCAGAAAAATATGGCTTTAAGTATGCGGGGCTTGGCCTTGGTGTTCATGAACTCATAGAAGAATATTCAGAAATAATTATTCAAACAACCCCAATAGGAATGGGCTTTGTAAAGGATGACGTAACTGAATCGGGAGACCCTTTAGAGTTTTATAACTTCCAAGGACATGAGCAAGTATACGATATTATTTACTACCCAGAAAAAACCCCTATTTTGGAACGAGCAGAAAAAGCAGGGTGCAAAATAAGTAATGGCTTAAGCATGCTTCAATATCAAGCATATGAACAATTTGAAATTTTTACAGGAGTTAAATATGAGTAAACTATCACAAAGCGAACAAAAGAAAATGGTGGCATATGAAACAATAGATCGCCTAATAGAAAGAGGCTCTATTTTTTCGGGAGTAAAAATTGGACTCGGAACTGGTTCAACTGCAGTACATGCAGTATACCGACTAGCAGAGCATATCAAAAATGGTAAAATTGCAAATGTAAAAGCTGTTGCAACAAGCTTTCAAACAATTATAGCCTGTGAAGAATCAGATATACCAGTGTATACCCTGAATAGCAAAGAAATAAATGCAGAGCTCGACATTTCAATAGATGGAGCAGACGAAATAGACCCAAACAACAACCTCATAAAAGGAGGAGGGGCCGCCCATGTGCTCGAAAAAATAGTAGAGTATAACTCAAAAAAACTTGTTATAATTGCTGATGCAACAAAACTAGTCCAAACTCTCGGTACAAACTTTCCTCTTCCTGTAGAAGTAATTGCAGAATCTCGCCTTCCTGTTCAAAGAGCAATGGAAAAACTAGGTGCCTCTTGTACCATTCGAGAATGTGCTGGAAAAGCAGGACCAATAATTAGCGACAATGGAAACCAAATTCTCGACTGCGTGTGGATAAATCCAGTTAACCCAGCCGAAATGGAAGACAAAATAAATAGCATCACAGGTGTTGTTGAAAACGGCTTTTTTACAAAAAATAAACCTCTTGTAATGATCGCCTATGAAGACGGAACAGTCAAAGAGATTGAAGGGTAGTTTTTGGGCGTTCCCCCGTGTGGCAACACATAGGTTGCCACATACGGGGTCGAGCTTTGCGGGGTTCCGCTAACGCTCCATTCTTCGCCGTTTGGTGGTCATAGAGCGGACATGGCAAGCCATGTCCCTACGGCTCGAACGGCTTCGCCGCCCCTACAATCTCTAACGTACGTAAAAATTGCCGTCCCTGCCAATTTTTACTATCGAGTTTGCCTTTCGCCAAACTCGCATTTTTTACCAGTGGTGCGACATCCATGTCGCGATTTTATAAAACTATGCAAAATCCATTTCCAAATATAACAGCCAAACAATACGCAAAAGAACTCATACAAAAACTGGATACAGAAAAATGCCTC
>CAYJFX010000106.1:0-5822 GCA_964369735.1 uncultured Treponemataceae bacterium | reverse complement strand
CAGAATCTACAACCTTAGCCCCACCTCTTGCTGCATGAACACTAAAGGATCCCGTATAGCAAAAAAGGTTTAGAACGCGCTTTCCTTCGCTTTCATCTTTTACTATTTTTCTAAGCGGTCGATGGTCAAAAAATAAGCCTGTGTCAACATACGATGATAAATTTATTAAAAACTTAGAACCGTGCTCTTCTATAATAATAAAAAACTCATCCCTTGTAATCTTTTCATATTGGCCGTTGCGCTGTCTTTTTCTTCGCTTTGTAAAAATATGCTCTTTTTTTATACCTAAAGTACTTGAGCACACTTCTTCCATTGCGCTAAGCCACAGTAGCTCTTCATTTTCATCTTTTTCGTATGGGCGCTCATATAAAAAAAGCACTGCATAAATTTCTTGGTTAATATCTTTGTATATATCAAGGCAAAGAGGTATTTCTGGAATATCTTTATCATAAAGTCTATAGCAACTTACCGCTTCACGTTTAGCCCATTTTTTTAAGTGCTTTGAGCGTTTTGTGAGACGGTTAGAGAAGAGAAGTGCTTGCTCATCGGTTTTGCTTACAGAGGTAACGTCACTATTCATCTATTACTTTATTTTGATTATTCATTCTTAAGCTTAAAAGTGCATAACCCGATGTTAAATCTTCTTGTTGGTAAGAAATATTCTTTGGAATTTTTAACTTTATATTTGAAAAATTCCAAATACCTTTTATTCCAGCATCTATGGCTGAATCTGCAATGGATTGGGCAACTGTCGATGGTACCGTAATAACGGCAATATTTACATTTAAGCTTTTTACATGCTCTGGTAGCGTGTCTAGTGAGAGCACTGGAACACCGTGTACTTTTGTGCCAATTTTTTTTTCATCGGTGTCAAAGGCAGCTACAAAGTGCAGCCCATGAAATTGAAACTCTTGGTATCCGAGAAGAGCAGAAGCTAGATTTCCAACACCAATAAGTATTGCATCACTCGACTTATTCCAACCTAAAAATTGTTCAATTGCATCAATAAGGGGTTTTACGGGATAGCCTTTTTTTGGTTTTCCTACAATGCCCGTTATAGCTAAATCTTTTCTTACTTGAATGGGCTCAAGTTCTAATTCGTTTGCAATAACTGTACCCGAAATGTTTTCAAACCCTTGAGATTCGGCACTTCGAATGATATGTAAGTATGAAGGTAGTCTCCTCACTGAGGGTGCTGCGTGTATTTTTTGTTTGGCCACCGGTATTACTCCTATATTTTTTTATCTATATATTATACACGAAAAGAAATAAAAATTAAAGTCCTTTACATGCTTTTTTTTATAAATCTACTTGAACAAAAAATTAATATAAGGTATTATGTCTATTAGGGTATATCGATGAGCCCTACTTTTTAATTATTTTGGAGAAATCATGGGAATTATAGGAATTGTTTTATTAGTTGTATTTATAGTTATTTGTGTACTTCTTGTAGGCATCATACTTTTGCAAAAAGATGAAGGCGGCGGTCTTGGCGGATTGTTTGGTGGTGGTGGATCTGCATTTGGTTCACGCTCACAAACAGTTATAACAAAGACAACCTACGTTTTTGTCTTTTTATTTTTTGTAACAACATTTGGTTTAGCAATGCTTAATCGAGCACCATCTGTAGAAAGCCTTAGCGAAGCTGCAAGTCAAGTTGAAGGTGAACAACCAACAGAAGGCCAAGATTGGTTAGAAAACGAAGACGAAAGTTCTGATATTGAAGGCGCTACTATTAACGCAAACGAATAGACAAGGAGAACACTCATTATGGTTTTAGGCGAAGCACTTAGTCCAAAAGCAATAAAAATTGACCTTGAAAGTGTCGATAAAGATGAAGTTTTTGAAGAACTCATTGAAGAGCTCGTAGCAGTTGTTCCTCAATTAGATAGGAGTACAGCGCTTCAAGCTGTGTTAGACAGAGAGTCTAAGATGAGTACTGGTGTTTTGCCAGGAATTGCTGTTCCACATGGAAAAACAGATGCTATAAAAGGCGTAAAAGGCGTTATAGGTATTTCTAGAGAAGGAATTGAATACGATTCTTTAGATGGAAAACCAGTGCATGTTGTTATTCTATTGTTATCATCACCTGATGCAAGTGAACTTCACTTACGAATTCTCAAGCATTTGGCACGATTGTTGGAAAGTGGTGCATTCTATAATGATTTATTATCACAAAAGACACCACAAGATGTGTATGATTTAGTATGCCGTTATGAGGAAGAATTAAACTAATATGCAAGAAGATATACTTGGCCACCTAATACAAGTTGAAAGTGATGCAGCTTCAATACTGTTTGACGCACAAGTTGAAGCTGATAAACGAACTTCAGAAGCCCAAATAGAAGCAGATAATAAGTACAAGGCTGAGTATGATGCGTTAATACAAAAACTTGAAAAAGAATGTGAGCAAAAAATAACAGTTCTTGAAAAAGAACACACAGATGCATTTAATTCATTTAAAGATGAATTACAGAAAACAAAAAAAGACACTACGGGCTTTAATAATCTAATGGAAACCTTGCTTTTCGGGGAATAATATGGATAGGTCTAGTGCCACAGATTATGTATATGCCAAATCACACGGAATGCTAGCGAAGTCCTTCGTTGGCCCAAGAAAAGTAAACCTCTTTTCTGCAAAAACACTCTCAGATTTATGGCGTTTGCTATTTAAAACATCAGCTCCACTTATACCAGAAAATATGCTTGCTCATGCAATAGAAGAAGAAGCTGAAAAAACATTTATTGAAGATTATATAAATCTTCTTAGTTCATATGATGAACCAGACCATATAGCCGTACACCTTTTACGCTTTTACGAATACCAAAATATAAAAGAAATCAATGCAGCAATTTTGCGAGGTCATACAACAATTCCAAAAATTGCAGATATTGGCGCATACTCACAATTACAATATGACCAGTGGCCAAAGGTAGATCTAATAACAAAACATAGCGATATTGAATGGCTTGATACTGTTCCAACAAGAGACACACAAAAAGACGTAGACTCCAGGCTTGATATCCAGTATACAAAAGAGTTGTGGAACAGTGTGCAAAAATTATCTCAATCTCAAAAGCCTTCAGTAGAAAAGCTAATAAAAGAGCAAATTATATTGCAAAATGTTTTATGGGCAATTAGATTAAAAACATACTATGGTTTTACACAAAGTCAAATAGAAGAACAGCTTGTGTATGCAGATGATGCTCGACCAACAAATGATTTGCTTGCGGGTGCAGCTCTTGCAACTGTTGATAAGCAATCAGATTCGTGGGATAATTGGTCAGATTGGAAGTATGTTAATCTACTAAATCCAAGTGATGAAGGCTCTGTATGGCACATAGATCCTACATGGCTTCAAAATTCTATAAACGTACACTTAAATAAAATGGCGTATAAATCATTTTCGAAAAATTTTTCAAGTGCTCATATTTTAGTGTCGTGGTATAAAATAAAAGAGTATGAACTTAACTGTATTCGTACCTGTGTTGAAGGGTTACGTTTAAATGTTGATACAGAGCAATTAAAACAATTTATGTGGTAAGTACACTACATATACTAAATGAGTAGCTTTTTACAAGGAAAACCTTGTAACTATATGGAGGAGCGATGGCAAAGACAACGCCCATGAGACTGGTTGAACTAATGATTCTCAAAGATGACATAAAAAAGGTCATAGAACATTTGGGTAAATTTGGTTTATTTCAGTTTCAATCAACCTTAGATGAATCGACCACTGCTGATTTTAACAAATCGCAAGATTTATTTGACACCTTGCAAGAATTACGTGCATACTTAGGTATTTCAGATGCAGATGGTTATGACTCAAACTCACATTATCCGTCTAACGAAGATTTTGATAGTGCTCGAGCTATTGTTGCCTCTATTCAAGAATTAAAGCAACGAGAAATGCTTGCAGTAGAAAATAAAAAAAAGGTTGTTGATGCTTACAACGAAGCAAATGCATTTGCAAACTTAAAAGTACCCTATACTGAACTCGAACACCTATCGTTTTTATCACTACGAATAGGAAAAATAGACCCAAGCGTAGTAGATGAGTTAATATTTAATTTAGCTAATCGTGCAGTAATAATACCATTAGGTTCTGATAGAACTCGTGTTGTAGCTGCTTCCTCAAAAAAAGGCCGTTTTGCCCTAGATGCAGAACTAAAACGATACGGATTTATACCTCTTGAAATTCCCGAGAACTTTAAAGGTATTCCTGACGATGTTCTTGCTGAGCTAAAGGAACAAACGCTCGATGAAGAAAAAAACTTAAAAGTGATTGCAACTGAAAGACAAAGCTATGCTAAAACACATAGCGATGAAATACTAAGGTTATTGCGATGCCTATCAATAGGCGCTCAGGTAAAAGCTTTGGAAACGCGGCTCGAATCTACGCAACTTGTATATAGGGTTACAGGCTGGGTTCCTGCAAAAGAATGTGTAGACTTAATGAAAGACCTTGATAATCTAACCGAAGGGCGCATCGCCCTTAGACAATATGAGCCAAATGAAGTACCTTCTGTAAAAGAGGGAAGAGAAACAGTGCCCGTGAAGCTTACTCATGGCACCCTAGTGGGCAATTTTCAAAGACTCATTTTTGGATTTGGATCTCCACTATATGGAACAATCGATCCAACACCTTTTGTTGCATTCTTTTTCATTCTACTTTTCGGAATTATGTTCGGAGATGCAGGGCAGGGATTAGTATTTGTGCTTATTGGTATACTTATGGTAAAGGGTGTCATTAAAAAGTTTCCTGTTTCACCAGATTATGGGCCAATTTTTATAGCTATTGGTTGTAGTAGTACTTTAATGGGCCTTTTGACAGGTGAGTTTTTTGCAAACCCTGATGTTTTGGCACCGTTTGGGCGCTTTATAACTGGCTTATATGGAGAACCACATAATCATATTTTAACACTCATGCCAACGGGTGAAAGTATTTCCACACTTTTTACTTTCTTTTTGTTTACCATTGGTGTAGGGTTTTTAATTAATTCAACAGGTTTGATAATTAATATTATTAACCTTTTTTCATTAGGCCGTGTAGGACAAGCTCTTTTTGGAAAAACAGGGCTTTCAGGTGCAATATTCTTTTGGTACATTATTTATATGGTTATTAGAATTTTTGCTTTTGATTCTTCAATTCAAGTGTATGATTGGGTTGTTATTGGCATTTCACTTTTTGGAGTGTTTGCTGCACATCCTCTTCAAAACCTGGTTGCTAAGCATAAACCTATTTTTCATGAGGGCTTTGGTATTGCCGTAATTGAAGGGATTGTTGAAATACTTGAAGTTGTATCAAGCTATTTGTCTAACACCGTAAGCTTTTTGCGTGTTGGTGCCTTCGCACTTGCACACGCGGTATTGGGCTTTATTATTCACACAATGATGGAGCTTGTGGGGGAGTCTGGAGGACTACCTGCATCTATACTTGTTCAAATTGTTGGGAACCTTGTGGTTATTGTATTAGAAGGAATGATTGTTTCTATTCAAGTAATTCGATTACAATATTATGAGTTCTTTTCCAAATTTTTTACAGAAACAGGAAAGGAATTTATTCCATTTCAGTTCAAATATAAATAAATTCATTTACAGGAGTTATGTATGAATCTAAAAAAAGTAGGTATTATTCTTTGTCTTTTACTCATTGCAACAAGTGTTTTTGCGCAAAGTACTGGTCAAGCAGATAATACAGATGCAATTAAAGCAATTGCTGCAGCTGTTGCAGTAAGTTCTGCATGTATTGGTGGTGGTTTAGCTGTAGGTAAAATTGGTGCTGCTGCTATGGGTGCAATGAGCGAAAATGAAAACCTTT
>CAYJFX010000105.1:0-5900 GCA_964369735.1 uncultured Treponemataceae bacterium | reverse complement strand
CGCAACGTCCCGGCGGTTTTTTGCTACTTTTTTGACGCCAAAAAAGTAGAACCCCTAAAACGTTAGTTTTACTATATTGAAACGAAGTTTTAAAGCACCCTACGACTGCAAGTCGTAAACATGGAGGAAATATGGAACAACAAAGTCCTAAAAATCATCCCTACCTAAAGCTAAAGCCTACAACAATACTTTTGGCTGTACTAGCATTAGTTGTACTCAGTACAGCAGGCACTAGCTTTTACATGGTAGACGAGTCAGAACAAGCCGTTATTACGAGACTTGGAAAATACTACAAAACAGTGGGCCCAGGGCTTCAGTTTAAAATTCCATTTGGAATTGACAAAAGCTTTATAGTGCCGGTAACAGAAATCCAAACAGAAGAGTTTACCGTAAATACTCTTCCTGGTAATCAAGTATACTATCAAAGCACTGCAGGCATTGATGGTTATACAATGCTCACTGGGGACTTAAACATTGTTGATGTTGAATGGATTATTCAGTATAGAATTGTAGACCCTGTGGCATGGCTTTTTAACGTGCAAGACAGGCGAAATACCATTAGAGATATTTCACAATCAGTAATAAATGCCCTCGTTGGTGATAGAGCCATACTAGATGTTATTGGTTCAGAGCGTATAGCAATTGAAGTTGCCGCTATGGAACAAATGAATGCTAGCTTTGATGAATTAGGGCTAGGAATTGATATAAACGCAGTTCTTTTACAAAACATAGTACCGCCAGTAAGTGTTCAAGATGCATTTGAAGATGTAAACCGTGCACAACAAGATGCAGAGCGATTTATAAACGAAGGTAAAGAGGCCTACAACAAGGAAATCCCTCTTGCACAAGGTATAGCAGATCAACAAATACAGGTTGCAGAAGGGTATGCAATTGAGCGCGTAAACCAAGCTCAAGGTGATGTTGCTCGTTTTAATGCAATTTACGAAGAATATCAAGATGCACCGCAAGTTACTCGTGACCGCCTCTATCTTGAAACAATTGAAACCGTATTAAGTTCAAGAGAAAACACCACACTCATAGACGGTGAACTTGACAACGTACTCCCTGTTAAAACACTTACAGGCCAAACAGCAAGTGGAGGAACAAACTAATGAAAGTAATAAATAATAAAAAACTATATGTAACACTTGGGGCAGTAATAGTAGCTCTTGTTATCTTTTTAATGATGGGCCCTCTTTATATAGTAAACGAAGGAACTCAAGTTGTAGTAACAAGGTTTGGTCAAATTGTAAACACAAGAACAGAGTCTGGTCTTTACATGAAGGTACCATTCATTGATGTTGTTACAACATATCCAAAGCTCATCCTTTCGCTTGACGGAGATGCCCAGCGCATTCCAACAAGTGAAAATCAGTTTATTATTGTAGATACCACAAGCAGGTGGAGAATCGATAACCCACAACTATTCTACCAATCATTTAAAACTCTCGATGCTGCAATAATTAGAATTAGTGATATCATAAATTCATCTACAAGAACAATTATTACTCAAAACTCTCTAAGCGAAGTAGTACGCTCCTCTAACATAATAAATGAAAGAAGCACTCAACTCATTGGTGCAGCAGTTATTCCAGGTGAGGTAATTGATGAAGTAATAACAGAAGAAACTCCAGAGGAAACAGTCCAAAATCAAGCCAATACAAATGCAGCTTTACCTCAAGTTGCAAAAGGTCGTGGACAGCTTAGCGCTGAAATGGCAAATGAAGCAAAAGAATTAGTTCAGGAATATGGGGTCGAATTACTCGATGTAGTATTACGTCAAATTAAGTATTCAGATGAGCTCACCGAAAGTGTATACAATAGAATGATTACCGACCGACAACAAGTGGCTCAAGAATTCAGAGCAGCAGGCGAAGGTGAAAAAGCTGTGTGGCTCGGGCGTCTTGACAGAGAAAAAAAATCAATTGAGTCTGAGGCTTATCGAGTAGTACAAGAAATTCGTGGTGATGCGGATGCTGAAGCAAGCCAAATCTATGCAGATGCATACTCAAAAGACCCAGAGTTCTACTCGTTTTACCGAAGCTTGGAATCATACGAGCAGACAATTCCGAAAATGGATTCAACCTTATCAACAAATATGGAATACTTTCAATACCTCTACGCCCCAGACGGTAGATAGAGATTTTTAAAGACGACATTATAGGGGCTTATTTCGTTAAGCCCCTATAATATTTTATAGCAGCATTTCAAAAACCAAGGAACCTTCAATGCATTCAAACTCTAGTCCAATTATAACAATAAATGAATCTGGCATTACACTTCAAACAGGGCTTTCATCACGGCAATTTGCAAATGCGAAAATGGGTCAATACGTTACAGAACCTGGGGTTTTTGTTAAAGTGACTGACAACAAAAGCTTTACCACCGAAGAATTTCGTTTTTCTGATACTAAAACATTACCTAAGGGCAAAAGCGACGAGGTAGTACTTTCAAATGATGCAATAAGTGGAACAACACTTCTATCTCTTATTGAGGGGGACTCACAAAAAGCCTTACAGAGCCTTGAGAAACTTTCCACCGTCATTGAATGGAGTTTTGAAAATGATATACACCTTCCAAACTGTGGGCCACTTGGTACAATTATTACAAAAAATGGAATCCTTTTTTTGCCCTTTAATCTTTTTGAAAGAAGTCTGTTTGCTCAAAACAAGGAACTTACATCAAAATTATATGGTTGTTGGGTAAATACAGCACTGAATGACATAGATAATTGGCGTTTTACACTTTCATCTTATCTATACACCATCCTTTCAGGGCAAAAGCCTTTTACAGAGCTTGATGTAGAAAAAAGAAGTGAAGATTACTATGATAATAATTTTATCCCAATTAATTTATTGGTAAGAATAGGTGAAAGCTTTTCACAAGCAATTAACCAAAACCTTTCACTTACAGGAAAAGCCCATACAAGCATTAAGCCTCAAAAAGCTTCATCGAAGGCGCACACAATTACGACGCAACACAAAGGGGTGAACATAAAAAGGATTGCCTGCTCAGTTGAACTCCCCCCACATATATCTTCTATTGAAATACAAAAGGCTGATGAAAAGCTTTTACAAGAAAAAAATGATTATATCGAAAAAAAGAAAAAGACGCTCCAAAAAAAGCGCTTTTTTAGAAAACATAAATCAATGCTTGCAGTTGTAGGAGTTATTACTTTATTTGTAGCCTTTACCATTGGTGGAATCATTCAATCAAATCTTTCAAAGCCAACAACAGAAGGCATGTCGCCAATCGATGTTGTTCAAGCATTTTACTCAAGTATAAATACGCTCGATAGTGTCATGCTTGATAGTATGGGAAAGGCAGAGGCAACAAAGAATTATTCTAACATGGTTGCTTCTATTTTTGTTACGGGTAAAATGAGAGAAGCATATGAGCAAACAGTCTCTTTTCTCCCCCCGGCCCAGTGGATTGGAATTGATAACCCTACAAAAATTTCTGTGTTTGGTCTCACAAACTTAGAAATTGTAATGCACAACACATGGACTGAAAATCCTATGCAAGGGGATACAGTCCAGTGCACTGCTACCTTTTACACTCTTATTAACCAAGGCCTTGAATCGTACGAGGTTACAAAAACTACGGATGCACTCACCCTTATGTATGGAAAAAACTTTTGGCAAATTACAAGCATCGAAAATAATTCAAGTCAAATACCCGTAGACAGCAAACAATTTATTGAAGATGTAAACATTGTAAGAGAACTCATAAAAGAAGACGCAAGCATTGGTCTACATGAGCAAGGAGTCTTCCTTTCAGAAACTTTACGAGAAACCTACTTCTGGCTCCCAACCATGCAAGAAGTTACGGCCAGTGTAGATCTAATTCCGACTTATTTACTAGAAAGCTAGCAGCCTATAAAAAAATCCTTTGTAATAAAATATTTTTTACAACAAAGGATTTCTATCCTTACAATTATTCATTGTTACTTGTTAACTACCTGCACCTGGTATCCCAAATCTATTAAAAGGGAAAAATCGCAGAACTGGTGTTCCTAAAATACCATCTGTGGATATTTGCTGTGGTGAAAGATTTGAATCATAGTATAATGACCATGGATCATACTCTGTAATTTGCTTTCTTTCATAATCATATGAATGGCGCATATCAAGAGAATTAAAGCGATTGTCACCCATCACAAAAAAGTTATTTTTACTAATAAACTGGGGATTTCCCTCTTCATCATTTGGAGGAAAAACTTCCATATTCCGCATATCATTTAAGGTTAAAATATAAAATGCTAGATTTTGTAAATTTTGCATGTACTCTATTTTTAGCAAATCTTGACTTTGGGCATTTGAACCAACACCCTCACTCAAAAGTTCTGCTGTTCGCACCGCTAAACGACCAAAATTTAACTTTAGCATAAGATTTTGTCTAAACATTGCATCAGAATATATATTGCCCCCTACAAGTTTTTCTCCCTCAAGTTCTTGTATGGGTAAAATCCAATCTGTCATAAATGAAGTAAACCACTCAGCCCCGCCTTGAGAATAATACAAAGTACGAATTATATCGTCGCTTTGAGACAAAAATGAGTATACTTGCAATGAATTCATATCAGAAAAACTATCTGCAGGAACTATACCTTGCTCTGTCGGATTCCTTCTTTTCAGCTGTAAAAAGCGTTGAGATAAGGATACTGCTTCTTCTTGGGCTTCGTCAAAATCGAGGATACTACGCTCGTGCTCAATAGTAAGCATAACATCATACTCATATGCATCTAACGGAATATACTGTACTTTTTCTAAAATATCTTGTGGTAACCCTGCTACATTCCATTGTGCCCACTGGGCATCCTCTTTTACAGGTGAAAACTCAGAATCTTCTGCTGTTCGTCTATAAAGTATGCCGTCTTGCATCACAAGCTGCTCACCCTCTTTTCCTACAATACGTTTTACCAGAGGGTCTGCCTTTAGGTTACCAGCCTCATCCACATTCAAATTTACTGTTGTGAGCGTTAGCATGTACACGAGCTGAGAGACAAATGTTTTTATTTGTGATTCTCTATCATCGCTATAATGAGGGTTACTGAATATTACAATATCACCCCTGTCGTAGTTTTTTATTTCGGGAATCCCAACATCACTCAAAGGAAACTTTGGTCCTGCATCAAGTTTTAAGCCTACAACTCGGTCTCTCACCAAAAATTCACTTACCATTGACTCTGATGGAATTTCATACAATTGAAAAATAAAAATATTAATTAATACAACGGTACATATTGCTTGTACAAAGGCATCTATCCAATCAAAGACTTCAAATATAAATTTTTTTATTAATGTCAAGTTTGCGCGCGGGCTATGCTCAGCAATTTTTTTTAGCTCTGGGTTCTTGTCAAAAACCCTCTTGTGGCTCAAAAAGTATAATGCACCATGAGAGCTAACAAAAACAACAACCCACAAGAGCACCGTAATAATATCATAATAATAGGCAGTACCCCTGTCTCCGGCTCTTCTAAATACAAAGGCAGCTAAAAGAACATATGGCAAATACTGTAAAAGCTTAACAACTAGCTGAAGCTTTTCTAGCCGCAACTGTTTAATAAGATGTATATGGCTTGAATAAGCATAACAAAGTACAAACAAAAATGCGAGAGGAAAAGAAACAAGCGAAATATCTCCCACAAAGTTAATCTGAGCAAGGGCAAAAAGGAACGAAGATATAATTGCAATCGTATTAAAAATGATAAGCTTTTTATTCATATAAGAATTGTATCAAAAATATAGAATAAAATCTAGCATTGCCGCAAGCACAGTCCACATAATGAATCTTTTTTCCTCTTGACGAGATGGGTAACATTTGCTATTATATCAAAACACTAATGGGGGTGTAGCTCATCTGGCTAGAGCGCTTGCATGGCATGCAAGAGGTAAGGG
>CAYJFX010000104.1:0-6011 GCA_964369735.1 uncultured Treponemataceae bacterium | reverse complement strand
CACTATGTCCTGAAAGTGTCCATGTGAAGGTAAAACCGCCCTCGGGTGGGTAGAGACCATCTACAGTTGCACTAAACTGTTGGCTGTTTCCCTTTGCAACGGTTGCACTTGTTGGACTAATGCTCACGCTGTTTACTACTGGCGGTTTGTTGGTAACATTTGCCGTAATAGTTACATTTTGGGCTGGCATTATAAAGCTTGTTTCTGATGCGTTTGCATTTACAAAACCAACATTGCTACTACTTGCACTCCAATTGTTGAATATTTGGTGGTCGGGTGTTGTTGCTTTTATAGAAACACTTTCTCCTGCATCGTAGCTTCCGCTTCCACTTCCACCTACTACTGTTACAGTATAGTCACCGCTAGGCTCTGGTGTAACAGGGTCTGGACAGCCCATTACTAAGCCAAGCACTAAGGCTAGACTTACCAATAACATAATTTTTTTCATTTTCTTCATTTTTTTAAACTCCTTTTAAAATGAATTTGTGATTTAAATATAAAAAAACCGCAAAAAATGTGCCCTAACGGGCTATTTTTTGCGGTTCTATTACCTGAGATAGTTGTGTTTATAGATTTACTTACGCATAGTTGTAACGAATAGAATAGAATAGAATAGAATAGAATTCTCGCGGGCGTTTTCTAATTCATTTTGAGTTTCTATCTTTTCTAAGTATAGCATGTTTTCCATGTTTAGTCCACCATTCGTTTTTGTACATGCGAACACAAAAGGATTCGCATACAGTGGCAATTGTAGCACGAGAATTTTAGTTTGTATATGTGCCAAATGGCTCATTTTTTACGAATTTTGCATTTTTTTTAAAGAATTTTTGGTGTTTTTCGTGGCAACACATAGGTTGCCACTTACGGGGGGGGCTATTTTTCCTGTGCGTACACATGGTGCGCACTACGGGGGAGCTACTTTTCCTGTGCGTACACATGGTGTGCACGTACGCTTGGGGTTTGGGGTGTTTGGGAGGTGTGAGAGGCTCGAGCTCAGATGATGGGAGATTCTTCATGGGTGTAGATATGGGGTAGAAATCAGAATGACAGGGGCGGTTCGTAGCAGCAACCTGTGTGTTGGCGGCTACGTTAGGGAATTATGTGTAATTTTATCACTTTTCTCTTTTTCTGCGCCTTTTTCATCTTGCATTTTTTTTCTGTAGTGTTTATAATGTAAAAATAGAGAAAAAAACGCAATATATAGTGGGTGGGGAAAATGCAGATTGTAAAACGCACGGGTCAAACCGAGGGGTACTTGGCTGAAAAAATAGCTAATGCTATGAGGGCAGCTTTTAAAAGTGCTGGAACTGATGATTCACAAGTTGATGTGATGACTCAAGAAATTGAGCAAGAGCTTGTATCACTTTCAGAAGCTGGAAATCAAATACACATTGAAACAATCCAAGACTTAGTTGAAAAAACTCTTATAAAGCATGACTACCATGTTGAAGTTAAAAAGTTTATTATCTACCGTGAAGACAGATCAAAAAAACGCCAGTCTTTAAAAAATATTACCAAAGATTTTTCCAACCCCACCGTAAAAATGGTGCTTCGTCAGGTGCAAAAAGATTTTACCGATGATGAATACTCACTTGATGTTCTTTACCACAAGTATCTTTCTTTTAGAAAAGACGAAATGAAAGAAAGCGAAAGTTTGGCAATGCTTATAAAAGCTGCCGTTGAGCTTACCACGCAAGAAGCTCCAAAATGGGAGTTTATAGCATCTCGCTTACTAATGATTCAATTTAAAGTAAAACTCGGTATAGAGCTTCAAGCACATGCCATCGCATCCTTTTATGAAAAAATACATTATTTAACTGACGAAGGCCTTTATGGAACGTATATATTAGAAAACTATACAAAAAAAGAAATAGATGAGCTTGAAAAGGTTCTTTTGCGCTATGAGGGCAACGGTCACAACAGAAACAATTTATTAACCTATAGCTCTCTCGATTTACTTTTAAGACGCTATGTTATTCGTACCCATAGTCACGTTGCTATTGAAACACCACAAGAAATGTTTATGGGAATTGCAATGCATCTTGCCGTAAATGAAAAGCAAAACAGGTTAGAATGGGTAGAGCGTTTTTATGATATGTTAAGCCTTTTGCAAGTAACCGTTGCAACTCCAACGCTTTCAAATGCAAGAAAACCTTACCACCAATTGTCTTCTTGTTTTATAGATACTGTGCCTGATTCTTTGGATGGAATTTTTCGCTCAATCGATAATTTTGCAAAGGTTTCAAAGCTTGGCGGTGGCATGGGAATGTACTTTGGAAAGGTACGCGCAAGTGGCTCAGCCATTCGGGGCTTTCAAGGGGCAGCAGGTGGTATTATTAGATGGATAAAAATTGCAAATGACACCGCGGTAGCTGTTGACCAATTAGGTGTTCGCCAAGGTTCTGTTGCCGTATATTTAGACGTGTGGCACAAAGACCTTCCTGAATTTTTACAACTTCGCACCAACAATGGCGATGACAGAATGAAGGCGCACGACGTGTTTCCAGCAGTGTGCTACCCAGACCTTTTTTGGAAAACGGTTCGTGACAACATCGATTCTCCCTGGTATTTAATGTGCCCCCATGAAATTGAAAAAGTAAAAGGATATGCCTTAGAAGATTTTTACGGTGAAGAGTGGGAAAAACGGTATCAAGAATGTGTAGAAGATAATAGAATAAGTAAAAGAGAAATAAATGTAAAAGAGCTCGTTCGCCTTATATTAAAATCGGCAGTAGAAACAGGAACGCCATTTGCTTTTAATCGAGATATTGTAAACAGAGCAAATCCAAACGCCCATAAGGGGATTATTTATTGTTCTAACCTTTGTACCGAAATAGCGCAAAATATGAGTGGTATTGAACTTGTTTCGCGTGAAATTACAACACAAGAGGGCGAAAAAGTTATTGTTGAAGTTACAAAGCCAGGAGATTTTGTGGTTTGTAACCTTGCATCCTTAGTGCTTGGCAACATTGATGTAGATGATGACGAGGCCCTTAAAAAAGTATGCGAAAGTGCAACACGAGCGTTAGACAATGTAATTGACCTCAACTACTATCCTCTCATGTACGCAGAGGTAACAAATAAACGCTACCGCTCTATTGGGCTTGGCACCAGTGGCTACCACCACCTCTTAGCCCAAAAGGGAATACAGTGGGAAAGTGAAGAGCATTTAGTTTTTGCAGATACTCTTTTTGAAAAAATAAACCGTTTTGTGGTAGGAGCAAGTGCAACAATTGCTCAGGATAAGGGTTCGTATGAATATTTTGAAGGTTCAGACTGGCAAACAGGCGCTTATTTTGAAAAAAGAAATTATACAGGCAAAGAATGGGACGAGGTAAAAAAACTCTGTTCTAAGGGAATGCGAAATGCCTACCTTATGGCTGTGGCACCAACGAGTTCTACATCAATTATTGCAGGAACCAGTGCAGGTGTTGATCCAATAATGAAGCGCTTCTTTTTAGAAGAAAAAAAGGGAAGCATTATGCCACGCGTTGCACCAAATCTAAACCCTCAAACATTTTGGCTCTATAAAAATGCTCACACCATTAATCAAGAGTGGTCAATTAGAGCCTCTGGGGTACGCCAACGACACATAGACCAAGCACAATCAGTAAATTTATACATAACCAATGATTTTACTATTAGGCAAGTGCTTAACTTATATATCAAAGCATGGGAAGAAGGCGTAAAATGTATTTATTATGTTCGCTCTCAAGCCCTAGAAGTTGAAGAATGCGAAGTATGTGCGAGTTAATTAATAATGAATAATTAACAATTAATAGTAGACGTGTAATATTAATTATTACCTATTAATTATTAATTGAATAAAAAAGGATTAAAAAATGGCAGACATTACACGAAAGCTTACCAGAAAGGCTCTTTTTAACGCCGACGGCGACATTGAAGTTACAAAAAGGCGAATGATTGGTGGGAACACCACAAACTTAAATGACTTTAATAATATGAAGTACCCATGGGTTAGCTCATGGTACCGACAGGCGATGAACAACTTTTGGATTCCGGAAGAAATAAACTTACAAAGTGACGTGCAAGAATACCGAAAACTAAGCCAAGCAGAGCGCACCGCATATGATAAGATTTTATCTTTTTTAGTTTTTTTAGATTCTATACAAACGGCAAATCTTCCATCTGTTGGAGAATATATTACCGCAAACGAGGTAAACCTCTGCCTAACTATTCAAGCATACCAAGAAGCAATTCACTCACAAAGCTACGGTTACATGCTCGATACCATTTGTAACCCAACCGAAAGAAACGATATTTTATACCAGTGGAAAAACGACGAGCATCTTTTAGCACGAAACAGTTTTATTGGAGACCTTTACAACGAATTTCAGAAAAACCCTTGCCCTAAAACATTGGTTAGAACAAGCATTGCAAACTACATTCTTGAAGGTATTTACTTTTATTCAGGATTTATGTTTTTTTATAACCTTGGTCGCATTGGAAAAATGGGCGGCTCTGTACAAGAAATTCGCTACATTAACCGCGATGAAAACACTCACCTTTGGCTTTTCCGCTCTATTTTGTTAGAAATGCAAAAAGAAGAGCCAGAACTTTTTACTGCCGAACTTATTGAAGAATACCGAGCAATGATTAAAGAAGGCGTTGAGCAAGAAATTAAATGGGGTCACTATGTAATTGGCGACACCATTTCTGGGCTCACAAAAGACATGATTACTGATTATATAAAATATCTTGGAAACTTACGTTGTACAAATCTTGGGTTTAAGCCCTTGTATGAAGGCTACGATGAAGAACCTGCTTCTATGGTGTGGATTAACCAATATTCAAATGCTAACTTGATAAAAACCGACTTTTTCGAGGCAAAATCTACTGCTTATGCTAAATCTACTGCTTTGGTTGACGACTTATAAGATTTTGCTGAGAATTTTGGGACAGTCGTTCCTCTTAATAAAAATCCCTGCCCTCTCGGGTAGGGATTTTTTACATGTTCACTTAGAACATATATCGATAAGTGATACCAAACAATAGGTTGTCATGAAACAGTTCTACATCTGAGCCTGAAAGGTTACTCGTGGCATCCTCATCAAGAGGAGTGAGCACATTTAAATCATACCCAACTCTCATACCAAGAAAATGTTTTTCTGCAAACTTAAATTCTTGTCCTACTGCAAAAGCTATATCCAAGACAAAAGAGGCTGCATCAACTTCATCAGAAAAAGTTACACCTAGAACACTGCCAGTCGAGGTAGAATAGCTCGCAACAGGAAGACCCAACTTAGCCCCTGCTGAGAGATAGGTGATTCCAGAGGATATGGGACCTAAGTCTAAGCCATATTCATACGATCCTCGAATCATTACAGGAATAGTAATTTGTGTTCGCTTCATTACGGACTCAGTACTTCCACCAAAAATGCTCACAGTTCGAGTTTCAACTGAGCTCAAAAAACCTACCCCAGTTTCAACGGCAACAAACGGATTAAAAACAATTACAGCATCAATTTGGGGGGCATATGCAAATTTACTTTCTTCTGCAGAACCTCCAAATCCTCCCAGTTGTCCTAAAGAGCTTTGTATTTCTTCATATGCGCTACCTCTAAAGAGAGGTAGCCCCAACCCAAAGGAACCTCCAACGGACACATCAATTGATAAAACTGGAATAACAGCAATGATCAGTAAAACAGTAATACACACAATTTTTTTCATTTACTACCTCCTAAACAAATGGCTAAGGTTTTTTATACCTTAGACTTATATATATTATAACATGAATATTATTCTTATGCTACTTTTTTTTCGAAATCCTTTCTTTATAAAAGACTAAATCGTATGTGTATGATTATTTAACAAAAGGTTGTAAGACAAAACACCTCTTACCCTTTCATGTACTAGTAGGCGATTTTTAAGATTACATTAAGCCATATATCATATTATACTTCTTAATAAACACACCGCAAAGTCGGTGTGCTACAAGGAGAATAATATGAAAAAAGTAATTGGAACGTGCTTGTTAGCAAGCACTTTTT